>NZ_JAESKI010000030.1:0-46155 GCF_017892065.1 Staphylococcus sp. GDY8P120P
CAAGAGTAGGACGTTGCCAGGTAATTATTTAATGGAGGATTAGCTCAGCTGGGAGAGCATCTGCCTTACAAGCAGGGGGTCGGCGGTTCGAACCCGTCATCCTCCACCATTTCAAATAAGCCGGCCTAGCTCAACTGGTAGAGCAACTGACTTGTAATCAGTAGGTTGGGGGTTCAAGTCCTCTGGCCGGCACCATCTTTAGAGCCATTAGCTCAGTTGGTAGAGCATCTGACTTTTAATCAGAGGGTCAGTGGTTCGAGACCACTATGGCTCACCATTCAAGAATAACGCGGGTGTGGCGGAATTGGCAGACGCACTAGACTTAGGATCTAGCGCCTTACGGCGTGGGGGTTCGACTCCCTTCACCCGCATATGCAGAAGTAGTTCAGCGGTAGAATACGACCTTGCCAAGGTCGGGGTCGCGGGTTCGAATCCCGTCTTCTGCTCCATTATATTGCCGGGGTGGCGGAACTGGCAGACGCACAGGACTTAAAATCCTGCGATGAGAGATCATCGTACCGGTTCGATTCCGGTCCTCGGCACCATGTTTTAATTAAGCGCCCGTAGCTCAACTGGATAGAGTGCTTGACTACGGATCAAGAGGTTATGGGTTCGACTCCTATCGGGCGCGTAATTTGGAATACTTCATCCTATGAAAACGGGAAGTAGCTCAGCTTGGTAGAGCACTTGGTTTGGGACCAAGGGGTCGTAGGTTCGAATCCTGTCTTCCCGATACTTACTAAATTTAACATGGGGGCTTAGCTCAGATGGGAGAGCGCCTGCTTTGCACGCAGGAGGTCAGCGGTTCGATCCCGCTAGTCTCCACCATATATTAATACAAACTAAATTACAACGGCGGTGTAGCTCAGCTGGCTAGAGCGTACGGTTCATACCCGTGAGGTCGTGGGTTCGATTCCCTCCACCGCCACTATTATTAGTTGTAAATTATACTTAGGACCTTTAGCTCAGTTGGTCAGAGCTAACGGCTCATAACCGTTCGGTCGCAGGTTCGAATCCTGCAAGGTCCATATAATTTTGGAGGAATACCCAAGTCCGGCTGAAGGGATCGGTCTTGAAAACCGACAGGGGCTTAACGGCCCGCGGGGGTTCGAATCCCTCTTCCTCCGCCATTTTTATAACAATTTAATAAGTTTAATTTACGCATATTTTTGGAGGAATACCCAAGTTCGGCTGAAGGGATCGGTCTTGAAAACCGACAGGAGCTTAACGGCTCGCGGGGGTTCGAATCCCTCTTCCTCCGCCATTAATATCATTACCGCGGGATGGAGCAGTTCGGTAGCTCGTCGGGCTCATAACCCGAAGGTCGGTGGTTCGAATCCGCCTCCCGCAATTTACATTTAAAATGGTCTCGTAGTGTAGCGGTTAACACGCCTGCCTGTCACGCAGGAGATCGCGGGTTCGATTCCCGTCGAGACCGCCATTAATATTTATTATGGTTCAGTAGCTCAGTTGGTAGAGCAATGGATTGAAGCTCCATGTGTCGGCAGTTCGATTCTGTCCTGAACCATTTTATACAAGCCGGCCTAGCTCAACTGGTAGAGCAACTGACTTGTAATCAGTAGGTTGGGGGTTCAAGTCCTCTGGCCGGCACCATCTTTATGGAGGGGTAGCGAAGTGGCTAAACGCGGCGGACTGTAAATCCGCTCCTTCGGGTTCGGCAGTTCGAATCTGCCCCCCTCCACCATGTAATTTAATAGGGGTATAGTTCAACGGTAGAATAAAGGTCTCCAAAACCTTCGATGTGGGTTCGATTCCTACTACCCCTGCCATGGCGGTTGTGGCGAAGTGGTTAACGCATCGGATTGTGGTTCCGACACGCGTGGGTTCGATTCCCATCAACCGCCCTTATTATTAATGGGCTATAGCCAAGCGGTAAGGCAACGGACTTTGACTCCGTCATTCGTTGGTTCGAATCCAGCTAGCCCAGTTTCTATTGGCGGCATAGCCAAGTGGTAAGGCAGAGGTCTGCAAAACCTTTATCACCGGTTCAAATCCGGTTGCCGCCTCCATGAATATGCGGGAGTAGTTCAACTCTTAGAACACATTCCTTCCCGGAATGAGATATAGGTGCAAGTCCTATCTTCCGCTCCATTTAATTTAATATTCTTGCGGGAGTAGTTCAACTCTTAGAATACATTCCTTCCCGGAATGAGATATAGGTGCAAGTCCTATCTTCCGCTCCATTTAATTTAATTTTTTGCGGGAGTAGTTCAACTCTTAGAATACATTCCTTCCCGGAATGAGATATAGGTGCAAGTCCTATCTTCCGCTCCATTTTCACTTCCGTGTTTGGAAGTTTTTTGTCTATAATATTGAGCCAGCGTGGCGGAATTGGCAGACGCGCGGGACTCAAAATCCCGTTCCTTTTTTGGAGTGTCGGTTCGATCCCGACCGCTGGTATACTGATATTTAAATAAATATTTTGAACCCTAGTTATACTAGGGTTCTTTTTTTACTTCAAATTGTTTAAATTTAACATGAACTGGTTTCTCTTAATAATTATGCTTTTGGTGAAGGTTAAAGTTTTTAACGTGGTTTTTATACTTCGTAATACTCATTTATTCCAACATTTTATTATACTTATAGCTAATTAAATATTTATATTGAAAGCTTATTAAACTATAATTTATTATTTTTTGTTATTTAACTACTCACCGTAAGTATATTATAAAAACGAGGTATTTCTTCGTATTATATATAGCTTCAAGATTGTGATGATGTAACATTTGCTATTGTTAGCTATATATTTTATAAAGTGGCATCCCGGTATTTCTTTTAGCTAATTTGATTCATGTTTAAATTATTTTAATTTCTGATGTGGGTGTTAGTGGATATTATTTGTAGTTTATATTGTAGTTTTGTCTGAAATATAATATTATTAGTCTAATGTTATATATGGAGGATACATAAATGGTACAATCAAAGACAATTAAGCCTACAGGAAAAGCTTTTATTGGTAATATTTTGCAAGCTGTTGGTGCTGGGGTAGTCATAGCGTTAATACCTAATGCACTTTTAGGTGAATTATTAAAGTTTTTTAAGGAAGAAAATCAACTATTAGAAATGATATATCAATTGGTTGTTTTAATACAATCATTTATGGCATTTATTATAGGTGTTTTAGCAGCGCATCAATTTAAATTTAATGGCGCTGGTGCGACTATGATTGGTGTTTCTGCAATGTTGGGCAGTGGAGCAGTGAAAATGACAACGGAGGGGTTCACACTCAACGGGATAGGAGATATTATAAATACTATTTTAGTTGTTATTATTGCCTGCTCATTGTATTTATTGTTACAAAATAAATTGGGTTCTCTTGAAATGATTTTACTTCCTGTTATTATACCAGTTATAAGTGGCGTTATAGGGTTATTTACGTTAGACTATGTTTCCAATGTCACTAAGGGGATTGGTCATATTGTCAGTGCTTTTACAGAATTTAATCCATTAATAATGTCAATTTTAATATGTGTTACATATGCTTTATTGATGGTTACACCAATATCTGTCGTTGCCATAGCAACAGCAATAAGCTTATCAGGTTTAGGTAGCGGAGCAGCAAATATGGGTATCGTAGCAGCATGTGTGACATTCTTATTTGGTTCAATTAGAGTGAATGGCGCAGGTGTGAACTTAGTATTAATTATTGGAGCAGCTAAAATGATGATTCCTGTATATTTCAAACATCTAATTATTGCAATACCATTAGCCATTAATGGTGTCATCGGAGGATTCATTGCTTATTTTATTGGAATTAAAGGTACGCCAATGTCTGCTGGTTTTGGTTATACTGGTTTAGTTGGACCAATCAATGCTTTTAACCGTATGGATGGAGATCCAACGATGAATATTATATTATTAGTGTTTGGTTATTTTATAATTCCATTTGTTGCTGCATTTTTTGTACATGAAATATGCAAAAAAATGATTCGTAAATATACAGATGAAATATATAAGTTTGAAATACCTAAACAATAAGTTAAGAGTGAAAATCATAAAGCGTGAAAGTTAATATATGAGTGTTTTGATTAGTATTTATAAATAGTAGTGTGAGTCATCGAATTGATATATTCGGTGACTCACATTTTTAATATGCAATATTTATGCATATATTAGAGGTTAATCATTTGGATTATAACTTTATATGGAAGGAATGAAATAATGTATTGAATATTTTTACGTAATTATGTATAATAATTAATGTTATGGAAAGGAGATCACTAGATGAAACAACTACTGAAAGTGCTTATTATATTTTCTTTACTTATAAGTACATTAATTATTTACATAAATCCTGAAATAAATGCTGAAGCAAACGACCAATGGGAAAAGATTAAAGAACGCGGTGAATTACGTGTCGGGTTATCAGCTGATTATGCACCGTATGAATTTGAGCATAATGTAAACGGCAAAACAAAATACGCTGGTATTGATATTGATATTGCCAAAAAAATTGCGAAAGATAATAACTTAAAATTGAAAATTGTAAATATGCAATTTGATAGTTTGTTAGGTGCTATTAAGACAGGAAAAATTGACATTATTATATCAGGTATGACACCTACACCAGAGCGGTTAAAAGAAGTTGATTTTTCTAATGCTTATATGACGGTAGATCAAAAAATGATTATTAAAAAATCAGAAGCTGATCGTTTTAAAACGATAAGTGATTTTGCTAATAAAAAAATTGGTGTCCAAAAACAAACACAACAAGAAAAAATAGCACAAAACGAAATTGAAAATGCACAAATTCAATCATTAACTAGAGTTCCTGAAGTTATCATGTCATTAAAAAGCGGTAAAGTAAATGGAATGGTTATTGAAGGACCTGTAGCAGAAGCTTATTTAAAACAAAATAAAGATTTAACATTTGCAGATGATGTTAAATTTGAAGAAGGGAGAAAAAATACAGCAATTGCGCTACCCAAAAATTCTCCAGTCTTAATGGATAAATTAAATAGTTCTATCAAAGATGTAAAAGATAAAAATTTATTAGACGATTATAAAGATTCAGCTGCTGAAGCTATGCAAAAAGATGAAGGTAACTTCTTTACGAAATATGGTAATTTTTTCTTGAAAGGTATTAAAAATACAATCCTAATTTCGATAGTAGGTGTAGTTCTAGGTGCTGTATTTGGAGCGTTTATCGCATTATTGAAATTAAGTAAAATTAAAATATTAAGATGGATTTCATCGGCGTACATTGAATTTTTAAGAGGTACACCATTATTAGTACAAGTCTTCCTAGTTTATTTTGGTACTACAGCAGTACTCGGGTTAGATATATCTGCTTTAATATGTGGTATGATAGCGCTCGTTATAAACTGTTCAGCTTATATTGCTGAAATAATAAGAGCAGGGATCAATGCAGTTGATAAAGGGCAAACTGAAGCAGCTAGAAGCTTAGGACTAACTTATGGTCAAACGATGAAATCAGTTATTTTACCACAAGCTGTGAAAAATATATTACCAGCTTTAGGTAATGAATTTGTGACTGTAATTAAAGAATCTTCAATTGTATCTGTAATAGGCGTTAGTGAAATTATGTTTAATGCACAAGTTGTGCAAGGTGCTTCATTTGATCCATTCACTCCACTTATTGTAGCTGCAGTATTATACTTTATACTTACATTTACTTTATCAAGAGTGATGAATTTCTTCGAAGGGAGATTGAAAGTTAGTGATTAATATTAAAAATTTATATAAAGCATTTGGGAAGAATGAAGTATTAAAAGGCATAGATTTGAAAGTGGAAAAGGGAGAAGTTGTTGCAATTATTGGCCCGTCTGGAAGTGGTAAAAGTACACTTTTGCGTTGTATGAATTTATTAGAAACACCTTCAAGTGGTGAAGTAATATTTAAAGATAATCATTTAACAAATGAAAAAACAAAATTAGAAACCTTAAGACAACAAATGGGAATGGTTTTTCAGAACTTTAATTTGTTTCCTCATAAAAAAGTAATTGATAACATTATGCTAGCACCTAGTTTATTGAAAAAAGGTAGTCAAAGTAAATTAAGAAAAGAAGCGAATATTTTATTAAAAAAAGTAGGCTTAGAAGATAAAGCTGATGCTTATCCGTCACAACTATCTGGAGGACAAAAGCAAAGAGTGGCAATTGCAAGGGCGCTTGCGATGAATCCAGAAGTTTTACTATTTGATGAACCTACGTCAGCACTTGACCCAGAAGTGGTCGGTGATGTATTAAAAGTAATGAAAGATTTAGCAAAAGAAGGCATGACTATGGCGGTAGTAACACATGAAATGAATTTTGCTAAAGATGTAAGTGATAAAGTCGTTTTCATGGCTGATGGTGTAATCGTAGAAGCTGGTAAGCCACAAGATATTTTTGAACAACCCAAGCACGATAGAACCAAAAATTTCTTAGCACGTGTCTTGTAAATATATTGTATTTAAGCAAGTTGATTATGAACGTAGTACACTACAATTCATTTAAATCAGCTTGTTTTTTTAATAAAAATTTGAAATTTGTTTCAGTGAATTCTCTTAATAACACTGAATGTGTTAAACTATAGAATGTATGTTTTTAAGGTGGGGTGTATTAAATGAATATAGATCAATTGAAACAAGATGTCATAGACTATGCCCATTCAATTGGAATTGATAGTATAGGCTTTACAACTGCTGATCCATTTGATGAATTAAAGCAAAAATTAGTGGATTATCATGCAAAGGGTTACGCATCAGGCTTTGAAGAATCAGATATTGGTTTACGAACTGAACCCAAATTATCGTTACCAACGGCAAGATCAATTATTGCTATTGCTGTTGGTTATCCTAATAAATTGAAAGGTGCACCTAGGAGTGTACGTGGAGATAGAAGAGGCATGTTTGCGAGGGCTTCATGGGGTCAAGATTATCATACAATCATGAGAAAACGTTTGGACCAATTGGCTGAATATTTAGAAGCTAGAGTACCTAATGTAGAAATAAAATCTATGGTTGATACAGGAGTATTGTCTGACCGCGCTGTTGCTGAACGCGCAGGATTAGGTTACGTAGGGAGAAACGGTTTTGTTATAAATCCAGATCTTGGTACATGGACATATTTAGGTGAAATGTTAGTAAGTGTTCCTTTCCCGCCAGATGACCCACTTATCGATAGTTGTGGTGATTGTACTATATGTGTGGACCGTTGTCCTACTGGAGCACTTGTTGGTGATGGACAGTTAAATAGTCAAAAGTGTATTAGTTTTTTAACTCAAACAAAAGGTTACTTAGCCGATGAATACCGATATAAAATTGGTAATCGTCTTTATGGGTGCGATACCTGCCAACAAGTTTGTCCAAGAAACCGTGGAATTAATACCCAACATGATGATATTGTTTTAGAACCTGAGGTTTTAAAACCAAGATTAGTGCCATTATTACAAATGAGTAATAAAGAATTTAAAAATACTTATGGCCATTTGGCTGGTGCTTGGAGAGGTAAAAAACCAATTCAAAGAAATGCAATATTGGCGTTAGCGCACTTTAAAGAAGAAACAGCTATACCTGAATTACAGGAAGTGGCTTTGAATGATCCTAGGCCGATGATTAGAGGAACAGCTTATTGGGCTATTGGACAAATTCAAGGAGAAGTTGCAAGACCTTTTATAGATGCACACTATGATAATGAATTAGAAGAAGTCCAACACGAGATGTTAAAAGGGCTAGATATGAGGAGAGAATAAAAGAATGACGAACCACATCGTATTATTTCAACCACAAATCCCTGGCAATACAGGAAGTATTGCCAGAACATGCGCTGGCACATATACACATTTACATCTAATAAAACCATTAGGATTTAGTACAGATGATAAAATGTTGAAGAGAGCAGGCCTAGATTATTGGAATTCTGTAAATATCAATTATTATGAAAATATAGAAGAATTTTTTGCAACAACAAATGGTAATTATTATCTATTGACGAAGTTTGGTAAAAAAACATATTCTGATTTTGACTTTACTGATGAAGCACAAGATCACTATTTTATCTTCGGTAGAGAAACAACGGGGTTACCAGATTGGGTGAAAGATAAATATCAAGACACAGCGCTAAGAATCCCGATGAACGATAATATTAGGTCATTAAATCTCTCTAATACAGCTTCTTTGCTTATATACGAAGCTTTGAGACAACAAAATTTTCCTAGCTTATATTAAATTACATATTAATCAATGAAAATCTAGCTAAACATTTGTATAATATTGGTAAGACTTATAGTCAAGCTTTGAAATTTTGGTTGGTTTTTTAAAAGTTATATAGTTTATGAGAATTGCTTCAGGGGTATTATTATAAATAATGCTAGAACGCGTGTTAAAAGAAAAAGAGGAGTGTAATTACTATGGCAATGAACTTTAAAGTTTTAGAAAATGAAAGAATCGTAGCAGAATATGCTGCTGATATTTTAAGAAAACAATTTAACAATAATCCAACAACTATTGCTGGTGTGCACCTTTCTAATGATAATGCACCAGTATTAGATGAACTAAAGAAAAATATAGATAATAATGCTGTAGATTTTAGTCAAATTAATATATTAGACTATGACAGTAATAAGTCATATTTTGAAGCATTAGGTGTACCAGAAGGCCAAATTTACGGTATTTCTTATGGCGAAGACACAGAATCATTTATAAGTGACAAGATTAAAACTAAAGAAAATAAAGGTAAATTGATTACGCAAATACTTTCTATTGATACAAATAGTCGACTTAATGTAAGTATTAATCATGGTCTGTTTTCTGCAAGAGAAGTTATATTGGTCATTACTGGTAGTGAGAAAAAAGATATTGTTCATAAATTATACGAAGAAAATGGTAAGACTTCATTTGAACCCGCTGATTTAAAAGCGCATCGCATGGTTAATGTTATTTTGGATGAAGCAGCTGCAGAAGGTCTGCCAGAAGATGTTCGTCACTATTTCACTGCACGTTTTGCATAAAATAAAAATGTGAGGTGTGTATAATGAGAAATGATAGTACTAAAAACCAATTAAATCATGATACTGAAGTAGAAAATGAAATGGTTGATGGTTTTGAAGATGTTGTAGAGTTAGGTAAAGAAATGGAACAAATTTCTGAAGAAAACGACGAAGATAAGCTAGATAAAGCACATGATGCAAGCGTGCGTTCAGATTTAGATGATTAATGATTAATCTGAAAATTGGATTATTGAAGCGAGCATACAAAATCAAAGTTTAGTTTTTGATTTTTATCTCGTTTCTTTTTTATTATATACTCGTTTGAGTTCTATTTAAGCATAATTAAAAGAAAACTGTTAAAAACAATGCCACGTGAAAAATGATTATGTTATTATTAAGTCATTATTTGATTTAAGGAGCAATTATACATATGTTAAGTAACTATTGGAAATATCTTATGATTAGTGCAATCATTGTAAATTTAATTTCTATTAAAGGTTTTCCGATGGCTATAGGAGCCATTTATCTACCTATATTATTTAAGATTATTCAATTACAGATAAATTTATCGCGTGGTCTTGTGGATAAAGTGAATGCCTCAACTTTTGTAAAAAGCAACCAGACAGGAATCATTATTAGTGTATTATGTTGTGTTGTTGTAACCGTGTTACTATTCAAACCTTTAGGTGACTTTTATAATAGTCTAACTGGCTTTTTAGGTTTTCTTATAACTATAAGTCCAGTCACAATGGTTATTGGAACAATTCTGTTGATCCTGACTGCTATAGGTATTATACAAGCAGCAAAAATTAAATTTAAAAATATAAATATTACAAAAGAATAATAATATAATACGTGAAATGCGACCAGAAATTATTTTTGAATTTCTGGTTTTTTATATCGATTAAAATGATAATTCATTCTTTTTTAATTTTTAAATCAATAACTACACGCTTATTTTACAGTAATGAAAACGCTATATTAAAGAGATTGCCCAGTTAAATTGATTAATGCTATACTAAAGTCAAATACACATTGAAGGGGAGAATTTTAAATGTCAGTTAGAATTGAACATGATACATTTGGTGAAATTGAAGTACCTGCAGATAAATACTGGGGCGCCCAAACAGAAAGAAGTAAACGAAACTTCCCAGTTGGCAAAGAACGTATGCCAATTGAAGTTGTTTATGGTTTTGCGCAATTAAAAAGAGGTGCAGCTTTAGCCAATCACGAATTAGGAAAGCTAAGTGACGCAAAAAAAGATGCCATTACATATGCATGTGACCGTATTTTAAATAAAGAATTAGATGAGCATTTTCCATTAGTTGTTTGGCAAACAGGAAGCGGCACTCAAAGTAATATGAATGTTAATGAAGTTGTTAGCTATGTAGCTAACGAATATCTAAAAGAACAAGGAAGCGATGAATCAATCCATCCTAATGATGATGTGAATAAATCACAAAGTTCAAATGATACATTCCCGACTGCTATGCATTTTGCTTTATATAATGAAATTGAGAAGAAACTTGAACCTGCTTTAAAAATATTACGTAATACATTCAAAGAAAAAGAAGAAAAATTTAATGACGTTATTAAAATAGGCCGTACGCATTTACAAGATGCTACACCGATACGTTTAGGACAAGAAATAAGCGGTTGGCGCTATATGTTAGATAAATGTGAAACATTGTTGAATGAATCCAAAGCACATATTTTAAATTTAGCTATTGGTGGCACTACGGTAGGTACAGGCATCAACGCTCATCCAGATTTTGGCGATAAAGTTGCTAAATTCATTTCAAAAAATACAGGATATCCATTTGTATCGTCTGAAAATAAATTTCACGCATTAACTGCTCATGATGAAGTAGTTCAATTACATGGTTCTCTTAAAGCGCTTGCAACTGACTTAATGAAAATTGCCAACGATGTTAGATGGTTAGCGTCAGGCCCACGTGCAGGACTTGCAGAAATTTCAATACCTGAAAATGAACCAGGCTCTTCTATCATGCCAGGTAAAGTAAACCCGACACAATGTGAAATGCTAACTATGGTAGCTGTACAAGTCATGGGCAATGACACTGCAGTAGGCATAGGTAGTTCGCAAGGGAACTTTGAGTTGAATGTGTATAAACCTGTCATCTTGCATAACACATTACAGTCTATTTATTTATTAGCTGATGGTATGCAAACATTTAATGATAATTGCGCAATAGGTATTGAACCAATTGAAGCCAATATCGATAACTATTTAAATCAATCATTAATGCTAGTAACAGCGTTAAACCCTCATATTGGATATGAAAAAGCTGCAAGTATTGCAAAAAAGGCACATCGTGAGGGCTTAACCTTAAAAGAATCTGCAATTCAATCAGGTTATCTAACAGAAGCACAATTTGATGAGTGGATTAAACCTGAAGATATGGTTGAACCTAAATAATATCGAGTAATAAAAGAGTGAATAAAAAATCAACTTTTAAAGGACGCTGTTTTTAGAAGGGGCTGGAAGACTAGGAAAATGAATCTAGTTAAGTGCATGACATGGGCTAAAGTTTATATACACATATTACTAAATTGATCAATTGAAAAATAATACTTTTATAGCTTGTTATTATTTTATTTTATGTCTAATCATTTATTGTGAATATTATGTACGAGGCTGAAACGTATTTACGTTTCAGCCTCGCTTTAAATACTATTTAAATGTCGTCATCTAAGCTGACGGAAATCATTTTTTGTGTTAATGGATGAATAAATTCAATTTTATAACTGTTTAACTGAAGTTGTCTTAAAGTTGAATCACCATATAGTGGGTCACCGATAACAGGGTGGCCCATTTCTGCTAAATGGACACGAATTTGATGTGTTCTTCCAGTGTCTAATTTTAAATCTACTTCACAGACATTTTCTTTTATCATCTTCGACGATAAAATATGCGTAATAGCTGTTTGACCTGTAGAAGAGACCCGACGTTTATTTGAATGAAATTTATCTTTGCCTATAGGCATGTCGATGGTTTGAGACTTAATAGGTAATAAACTATGTACGTGTGCTTTATAAATTCGATCAATTTGATTTTCTTCTAGCATACGGTCTAGTATCTTTTTCATCAATGGGTTTTTTGCAACAATTAACAAGCCAACTGTCTCTTGGTCTAAGCGATGTATTGGTTCAACATAATCGCTTTTTATTGTATATATGACATGATTCATTAATGTATTGCTTTCTTTTAAATCGTTAGGATGTGTTTTGACACCCTTAGGCTTCATAACAATTGCTAAATCATTATCCTCATAATAAATTTGTGCGAATCGATAACTTGGTAAATAATTGCTTTTTTCATCAGGCGTAGGGATATAAATATCGTCATCTGTTTTTACTTGTGACATGAGTTTGGCTTCTAAGCCATTAATTGTGATGTCTTTTGACATATTTAAATTGTGTAAGTCTTTTTTAGGTAATTGTAATTGCTGGAATATTTCTTTTAATGTTAATTGATTATATTTTTCTGGGATTTGAAATTTCATAATATCCTCCTCTATGATCAATTATTATCATACCATAAACATTACACTAAACATATGAGTCGTTGAGATTGATTTAATCATTTTTATTGTTAATTATCTAAAATGAAACACAATTGTTTACCTATTTTTAAATTTCTTAACAAGATTGTATAATGTATGTAAACAGGGTTGTTAAAGTTAAAGAATGGACTGGTTAAATGGAAAAACCGACTAGATTAGCATTATTGAAAGAAATTGCTGAGTTTTTAAATGAAGAAACAGAAACATATAGTATGTTACAAGGTGCTTTAAAATCATTAATTGATGGCAGTGAATTTACGACAGGATGGATTTTCTTCATTGATGAAGTAGGTCAACATGAGCTTGTATCATATATCAATTTGCCTGGTGCGTTAGAAAAAAATAATTGTCAGTATATGCGTGAAGGTACTTGTTGGTGCGTACAGGCTTATCAGAATAAAAAGTTAACAAAGGCTTCAAATATTATTAATTGCTCCCGTATTAATTTAGCAAATCGCGCTTATCATGAAGAAACAGATGGAGTTACACATCATGCTACAGTGCCATTGAGATCAGGTGAAGAACAATTTGGTTTACTCAATGTAGCAACACCACATACCAAAAGATATAGTGAAGAAAATTTGGAATTACTAGAGTCTGTTGCGTTACAAATTGGTTCTGCTATAAAAAGAATCCTTTTAACGAATCAAGAAAAAGAAGCTGCACGCATAAGCGAACGTAATAGGTTAGCTAGAGACTTACATGATTCAGTTAATCAGATGCTTTTTTCTGTGAAATTGACAGCCCATGCTGCTCTAGGAATGACGCAAGAAGAAGTGTCGCGTAAAGCTTTTCAAGTTATTGAAGATACGAGTCAACAAGCTGTCAACGAAATGCGAGCGTTAATTTGGCAATTAAAACCTGTTGGGTTAGAACAAGGTTTAGTTAATGCACTAAAACAATATAGTGAATTGTTACAATTAGAGCTATTGGTTAAAGTAGAGGGTTTAATTAAATTGCCTAATTTAATTGAAGAAAATGTTTACAGGATTGTCCAAGAAGCAATCAATAACACTAAAAAACATGGTGACACTACTCAAGTTAAATTAAACTTAATTCAAAAATTAGATTATCTGTACGTTACCATTGTTGATTTTGGGAAAGGTTTTGACGCTACTCATCCAAATTCATATCATTCTCATGGCATAAATAATATGAAGCAACGCTCAAAGCAGATAAATGGTAAATTAATGATTGAATCCCAACCCAGCAAAGGTACGCAAATTTATATAACAATACCATTATAAAGTTTCGAAAGGAAGGTCAAGATGCATCGAATCATTTTAGTAGACGATCACCATATAGTAAGACAAGGCTTAGAATTTCTACTATCTACAGTAGAAGATATAGAAGTTGTGAAAGGCTTCTCAGATGGTAAGTCTTTTTTAAGATATATTGAAGCGCATGATTTGCCTGATATTGTCTTGTTAGATTTAGTTATGCCAGTTATGAATGGTATTGAAATTACAGAAATAATGAAAGAAAAATATCCTGATGTGAAAATACTAGTATTAACGAGCTATGTAGATGACGAACACGTCATTTCTGCTATTGATAAGGGCGCTGATGGTTATGAAATGAAAGATGTTGAGCCAGAACAATTGATCAAAACAATTAAAAGCGTATTAGCAGGCGAAAAAATTATTCATCCCCAAGCACAAAGTGTCATTGAATCTATGAGCGATAAACCACATTACACCAATAAGCTATCAAAACGAGAGTCTGAAGTCCTTACTGAAATGGCAAAGGGAAAAACAAATAAAGAAATTGCTGAAACATTATTTGTGTCTGAAAAAACAGTTAAAACACATGTTAGTCATATTTTTGCTAAATTACAAGTGAGTGATCGGACGCAAGCTGCGATTTATGCAATGCAAAACAACCTTATATGAACTCATTGAGTAAGGAAGCCAGAACGCTATGCTTTTAAATGTTGTTATCCACTAGATAGAGGGGTTAGGCTTGAAAACGAATGATATAATCCTATTGTTATATCTTATTAAATCGCAATAGGACTATATTTAGGGCTAATACATAAGTTGGGCGTAAATTTCTAAAGTAATAGTCTAATCAAAACACAAGGCGCTCTAATCTTTTTAAACATTCCTATTTACTTTTGTTTTAAAATGTATAATTTTACTATATAATATAGCTAATAAACAATAAGGGGATGTTGTTATGAAAACCAAAAACTTGTCGTTAAAAATCGTGATAGCGCTTATTTTAGGCATAACCATTGGCTCAATTTTTAATATGTTTGCGCAATCAGGATTTGTTGTCAATGTTGATAAGTATGTCTTTAATGTCATTGGTCAAATATTTTTAAATTTAATATTCATGCTAGTCGTACCTGTTGTATTTGTTTCGATCGTATTAGGTGTAGTCGGTGTAGGGGACCCAAAATTACTTGGTGGTATAGGGTTAAAGACAATTACTTTCTTTTTAACTACGACAGCTATCGCTATTATTATTGGTATTGTTTTAGCTTCAGTTTTACAACCCGGTGAAGGGAAATCAGATCTATTAAATAGTGATGATGTATCAAGTTATCAAAAAACATTAGATAAAGAAGATAATGCTCAAAGCTCTGCAGCTAATCAAACATTTGATCAAACATTGATTAACCTTTTTCCTAAAAATCCATTACAAGCCATGAGTGAAGAAAATATGTTGCAAATTATAACATTTGCAATATTTATAGGGATTGGTTTAATTATGGTCGGTTCCAAAGCTCAAGCGGTACACCGGCTATTTGAACAAACTAATGAAGTTTTAATGTATATTGTGACTATGATTATGAGTGTATTTGCGCCAATCGGTACATTTGGGCTTGTTGCACATGCATTTACGGGAGCTGGGTTTGGTGCGATTCAACAACTTGGCATGTATTTCTTTATTGTGCTCCTGGCACTATTTATACATTTCTTCGTTGTATATGGATCAGCAGTTAAGTTTATCGCCAAAACTAGTCCACTGAGATTCTTTAAAGGGTTTTTACCAGCTATTACATTAGGTTTTAGTGCATCTAGCTCTACCGCCACTTTACCAGTATCACTAAAATGTACTAAAAACATGGGTGTTCGACCAGAAGTAGCTTCTTTTGTTCAACCGTTAGGAGCAACAATCAATATGGACGGTACGGCCATTATGCAAGGTGTAGCAACCATATTCATTGCACAAATTTCAGGTGTAGATTTGTCGTTGATGCAAATTATAACAGTTGTTGTTATTGCAGTGGTTGCGTCCATTGGTACTGCAGGTGTGCCAGGCGTTGGATTGATTATGTTAGCTATGGTATTAAATGCAGTGGGCTTAAATCCAGCAGCAATTGGTATTATCTTAGGTATTGATAGATTATTAGATATGACAAGAACTTCAGTCAATATTACGGGTGATGCAGCTTGCGCCCTTATCATTTCAAAATCAGAAGATAAGAAATTAGCTGCAAAACGTGACAATTAATATAGGACCTTTAATAGGGATAGAAAGAGCAATTACGTTTTATGTTATTTAAATTTAATATGTCAACAACCAATGATTCAATTTGTATTTTTACTATAATTATTTTGTTTGTGAATATCACATCATGTATATATAATTTTAAAGAGATTAATCGTAATGTCTGAAATACCCCTCTTATCGATCCCAATTAGTCGATGAGAGGGGTATTTATGGTTATTATAGTTATTCGATAGTAGTGTCGTTATAATTAATAGTAAGATGTCATTTGGCATGCGAACTAATTGGCTACCATCTATACATACGAATAATTGAAAATATAGAAAATCATAAATGATAATATGGAAATTTAAAAATTTTCATAAGAATTCTTTTACAAGAAAGATGTCATAAACAGATTTTTAGTTAATGAGAAGTAAGTACGTTATACAATTCTGCAAACTTTTTACCATCTTTTCTTGGGACTTGATCAAATATCCACGGCTCGCCATATGACTCCACAATCGTTAGCCTAAACGGTGTTAAAGATAAACCAAATTTAACATTTTGGATTTCTTCAAAGGAAAACAAGCTTTTGATTTCATGATTTTCTAGAATACCGTTAGCTTTAAAAGTGATCTTATCATTATATAATGTCAAAATTCCTGGAATTATTTGAGCTTGAATAAATTTCATTGACGCATATGTAGAAATCAGTTTTGTTGAAGATGGATTGTTCAAAATGATGCCTCCTCAAATCCTTTTTAAACAATATATCATTATACATAACAAGAGACAATTCTATTTAGATTTGTATGTTTTAGACGTTATAAAAAGAGCAGAGAACGAAATCAAAGTAATTAAGATGATTTTGTTCTCTACTGTTCAAATAGTATGTTTTTATATCATTATCATTTTGAGTAACTTTATATAGGTGTGTTAGTTTTGCAGTTAAATTTATATGTTTAGCATTATCCATGTGTTTGATATCTAATAAAACTAAATCAGTATACGCTAATAAATACGTCAAGATGTTTATTAAAAGCCACTGTATCATTTGCTGTACCAGCTGATGTATCGATACATGTATGAATATCTTGTTCTTTTAATAACTAGAATAGGGTGGTTAAGAATTTTTATTTGCAATAATGGTTCGCCACCACTAACTGTAACGCCGCCTCCATATGCATCAAAGTATGGTTTGAATGGCGTTATTTCATTAACCATTTCATCTACGGTGACTTCTCTAGTGAAATTTTTTTATGTCCAAGTATCTGGATTATGACTGTATAAACATCTAAGTAAACACCCTTGCGTGAATAAAATATATCGCAGTCCCAGGCCATCAACCGTGCCTAGACTTTCAATTGAACGTAAATGTGCTTTAACCATACGAATGCCACCCTTTGGTGGCATTCGTATGGTTTCTCAGTTTGGACACCGACAATAGTCTCTAAACCTTTATTTAGATAGCCGGCATCATGAACGATAATTGTTGATGGTACTTTTGTATCTATACCCCACATTCCACCGCGTTCACGCACTTCTCTTGATAATTGCATGACTTGATCCCAGAGTTTCATTGTTGCTTCAGTAGGACCTTCTAAAAATTGGTCACCACCTGTATATAATGTCTAATTTAGTTAGATATATTCTGTAACATTCACTTGGCACTTGCAGCGACCTTGTTTATAATTATATCATGCAGTTGATTTTGTGTAGTTTTTTTTAACATGCGACTATCTCCATATTATATGTTAAATACTTCACAATAATTATATCATTTAGTTTGTTGAAAAAATTACAATATTTTTGAATAATTTTAATCTGAAATTGAAAGCTTTAGGAATCTGTATTGAAAAATAACGCACATATGGTGTAATTTAACCCTGTTATATAACAGAGGCAAAGCAAATAATAAAAAGAGATACTGAATTTTTGGGATCCATCAATTCAGCATCTCTTTCTTGATTATGAAAGGCATTGATTTATATTGAAGCTAACAGCGTTAAATGATTAAGTGAAAACAACCGTCTTATGATTTGCTGTTACGATGACCTTGTGTAATACATGATATTCTACAGCTTGTGCTAATACGCTAGATTCAACATGACGGCCAATTTTTCTTAAATCTTGTACGTTATAGCGATGATTAATACGTATTACATCTTGGTCAATAATAGGGCCTTCATCTAAATCAGAAGTGACATAATGACTTGTTGCGCCTACAAGTTTAACACCGCGATGCCATGCTTGTTTATAAGGATTTGCGCCTATAAATGAAGGCAAGAAAGAATGGTGTATATTAATAATCTGATTTGGATAATGATTGACAAAATGATCGGATAGAATCTGCATATATTTTGCTAATACAATAAGTTCTACATGATTTTCAGAACAAATTTTTAATATCTTATTTTCTACAACCTCTTTGTCTTCAGTGTTTGGTACGTAATAAAAAGGTATATTTAATGTCTCTGCAAATTGTCTGTTATTTTCGTGATTACTAACCACACAAACAATTTCTGCTGGTAGCTCATTCCTATTGACCCTCAATAGTATTTCATTAAAGGCATGATCTTCCTTTGAAACGAAAAGGCCAATTTTTGTTTTATGTTGGTTATCAAATAAATTATAATTTATTTGATGTTTAGTTAAAGTGTTTTCTAAATCATCTTTTAATGATTCTATTTTTTCAAATTCTAATCTCAAATATAATTGACCTTCAGCATTCTGTGAATCATCATATTCTGTAAAGTGATCTAAATGCAAAATATTAGATTGGTGTTGAGCAATTACATCTGTAATTAATGCAGTAATGCCCACTTTATCTGAACAGGTTGCGAGTAGTATATATTTATCTGTCATCTTTAAGCACCTCGATTTTTTAAGTAACCCAGATTATAATGAAAATTCTGAATAATGTAAATGAATTTTGTTAAAGAAAATTTTCAAGACAAAGTATATGCTAAAAAGAGAAAAATAAGATATAATTGTAAATAGTGTTTTTATATCAAAAGGGTAATAAGTAAAAAAAATAATCACATTTCCTACTTATTATGCGCTTACAACTAAAGTGATATAAGTGTTTAAATTTATTATAGGATATAAGATTGATTATTTTGATAATTGCGCAAATAACAAAAAACAATGAAAATATCATTTCACTCTTTTATTTTTTTGAGAATTGTATTAAGATGTAATTTGTGTTTCAAGAAGCGTGTATTATTGCAATTTCTTGTGTCCGGATAAAATATTCTTTTATGAAAGGTAGATTAAAGTAATGGATAGACAAAGTTTTACAGATTTAATTCAAACAAAATTTAAAATGGTGCGTATTGAAGCGGGTTACACGCAAGATACAATGGCACAGACAATCGGTCTTTCAAAAAAGACATTAGTACAAATTGAAAAAGAGAGAGTATTGCCAAACTGGACAACATGCGTGTCAATTTGTGCATTGTTTAGAGATTCAGATGTACTAAATAGTACTTTTGGATGCGATCCATTAGAAATGGTTCAAACAATTTCCCGTAATCATTGTGCATACCCTAACCATTCTACAACGAGTGATATTTACTGGAGTACAGTTGATACTCGTAACGGATATATTTTACAAAGTAATAAAGTAAGTGATATCTACCGCGTGCTAAACCAAGAAACTCAACCTATATTTGGAACTTCTAAATTAAGAGAAGCGGAGACATATTTCGGTAGAGTATCTAAAGAAGAATTAATGCACGTATAAGTGAATCTATTTTGTGATAGGAGAATCATTATTTATATAATTATGTAACATGGTTTAATTGTATATGAATGGTTTAGTCACTAAAATTGATAAAAACTGGTACATCAATTGATTTTAGAATTATTTATTATATTTACAGTAGGGAACTAGAGATATTACCCACTTATTTTAAGTTTTTATAAACGATGTCTTCGTTTATAAAGGCTGATATAGTGCTTATACAAGCGTTTTAACGTTTATATCCTTTTTATAGTCATTCATAATGAGATGAAATAAAAAATTTTCAAAGTGGTGCTTTGTCCCACTCGGGAAATCAACAACTGTTCACTAAATTGCTTCGTACCAAGTTTAAAAAATATACAGCAACGCCAGAGCGATAAATTGGGATCAATAAAATTTTTGATTTCTAAATCGCTCTTTTTTATTTTTAAATTTAATATAAACAAAATGGAACTATAACTTAGTGTTTTAATGAAATAAATGGTTATGGACAATAAAATTTCATTTGAGAAATTAACGCATATGCTACACATATGTACTATTTATGTTATACAATATAAAAATGACTGATATATAATTACCTTCAGTTTTTAAACTAATTGTATATGAAGGAGAATGAACTATGCACGCTTTTTTAATAATTATATTTATGATGATTATTGGCGCATTGATAGGTGGAGTTACCAATATGATTGCGGTAAGGATGCTATTCCATCCATTTAAAACGTATTATATATTTAATAAACGTGTACCTTTTACGCCTGGGTTAATACCCAAGAGAAGGGGAGAAATAGCTGATAAAATAGGTCAAGTTATTGAAGAACATTTATTAACTGAAACATTAATTAAGTCAAAATTAAACGCACCGAAATCAAGAGAAGCTATCGAAGAATTATTTTTAAAACAAATACACAAATTAAAATATGATGGCGTAACAATCCAATCATTAGCTAAGCATTTTGATATTGATGCAGCTCAATTAACGAATAGCCAGATGGACACAGTTATATCTAATCAATTAAATCAATACTATAATGACCATAAGGAAACACCAATTAAACAAATAATTCCCGATGATATCGAATTAAACATGGACCAAAAAATAGAACTTGTACCCGATTTACTATTTGAACGTGCACGCATTTACTTAAAATCTGAAAAAGGTGCTTCAGATATATCATCAATGCTAGATACTTTTTTTAATGAAAAGGGAAAAATTGTTGGATTATTACAAATGTTTATGACGAAAGAAAGCATCGCAGATCGTATACAACACGAGTTGATTAGGCTCACAAATCATCCTAAAGCAAAAGCAATTGCAAAGCAGATTATTGACAATGAATATGAAACTTTTAAAACAAAAAAGTTAACTGAAATAGTAAATGAAGAACAATTTAATTCATTTAAGTCAACAGTCGTTGACTTAGTGATTAGTTATGCAAACATAAATAATAAAGTGAACCAACCCCTTCATCATTTAATGCCTGATTTTATTGTATTTTTAGAGAAAAAAGTTTCACAAACGCTTACAGACCTTATTATTGAAAAAGGTTCTAAATATATTTCTCCAATTATGAAAAAAATTAATCTTAGACAAATGGTAGAAGAACAAATCAATTCATTTGATCTAGCTTACATCGAAAGGTTAATTATTGATATCGCTAACAAAGAATTAAAATTAATTATGCTATTAGGATTTTTATTAGGTGGTATTATCGGTTTACTTCAAGGGGTAATTGCAATTTTTGTATAACATATTAAATTATGTTATTGTAATATCGATGTGGTTATAACACATATACAAATAAAGGAGTGAAGCACAGTGGCAGTAAATTTATACGATCATGCAAACCAATTAGAGCAAGCATTAAGAGAAAGTGATGAATACCAAGCTATCCAAAATGCTTACGCAAAAGTTAAAGAAAATCAAGAATCAAAGGATTTATTTGATGAGTTCCGTGAAACACAATTAAATTTCCAACAAAAACAAATGCAAGGTGAAGAAATCGGTGAAGAAGAGCTGCAAAAAGCACAAGAACAGGCTCAAAAAATCGAAAACGATTCTAATATTTCAGAATTAATGGCCGCTGAGCAAAATATGAGCCAAGTATTCCAAGAAATCAACCAAATTATTGTTAAACCTTTAGATGAAATCTACGCTGATTAATATTTTTTAATCAGAAAATTAATTTGGGCGTGGGACAGAAATCCTCATATTTTATAGATTTTGTTGTTCTGCTTCTGGCATTAACGATAGATAAGCATTGAAACAAGCTTGATTAAGTGTGATTTCAATTCAACTAACTTTTGCCAATAATATATTCAAGGCTGAGGCATATATTTGTGCCTCAGCCTCTTTCGTTTTATCGACTGTGCAATAGACTCTGTGGTAAAATATAAAGATACAAGATATTGGCATGCATAGATTTTTAATCATGAGTTTGTTATCTCAAAATTAATACATAGTCTTACATGCATTTTATAATAAAACCTTTAAATAAAGGAGAACTTTAATTTATGGTTAAATTTATTCATTGTGCAGATTTACATTTAGATAGTCCATTTAAATCAAGAAGCTATTTAAGTCAATCAATATTTGAAGATATGCAAAAAAGTGCTTACGAAAGTTTTAAAAAAATAGTGGATTTAGCATTAAACGAAGAAGTAGATTTTATAGTTATTGCTGGTGATTTGTTTGATCACCATAACAGAACGCTACGTGCAGAAGTATTCCTGAAAGAACAATTTAACCGGTTAGCTAAAGAGCAAATCTTTGTTTATGTATGTCATGGTAATCATGATCCACTTTCCTCATCCATAGGTACTGAATGGCCGGAGAATGTTTCGATATTTTCCGAAAATGTGGAAACTTATCAAACGATTACTAAAAATGGCGAAGAAATTTATTTACATGGGTTTAGCTATCAAAATGAAGCTAGTTATGAAAATAAATTAGATGCTTACCCTTCAAGTCAAGGTCAAAAAGGTATTCATATTGGAATATTACATGGCACATATAGTAAAACGAATACAAATAATCGTTATACTGAATTTAGATTAGAAGATTTAAACAATAAACTCTATCACTATTGGGCACTCGGCCATATACATGAACGCCAGCAATTAAGTGATATGCCTCCAATCCATTATCCTGGTAATATACAAGGCCGTCATTTTAAAGAAACTGGAGAAAAAGGTTGTCTTTTAGTGGAGGGAGACGATTTAAATCTCAATGCTCAATTTGTATCAACACAATTTATTCGTTTTGAAAAAGCTGAAATAGATACTGATATGACTACGAAGCAAGGTTTGTTTGATGCCATACAAGATTTTAAATCACAAGTTAGAACAAAAGGCAAAGCGATTTATCAATTAGTGGTAAATGTGAATTCAGATGAAATTATTTCAGATCAAGATAAATTACAAGTACAAGAAATGATTAGTGATTACGAAGAAAACGAACACCATTTTGTATTTATAGAAGATTTAAAGATAAAAAATAAAGATGATAATAAAACAACGCTTTTAAAGGAATTTTCACCTGATTTAATTGATGACCATGCTGTTTATGAAGCGGCTATGAATGATTTGTATCTCAATCCAAAAGCTTCAAAATACCTAGAAAATTATGATAACTTTGATCGCCGTGAATTAATAGCGCGCGCTGAACTGTTATTAAAGTCAGATATGAGGGGTGAATAATGTGAAGATTAAATCATTAGAGATTTATGGTTATGGTAGATTTATTCAAAGAACCATTGAATTTGATGAGTATTTTACTGAAATTTATGGAGAAAATGAATCAGGTAAATCTACTATTCAAGCATTTATACATTCCATCCTGTTTGGTTTTCCAACAAAAAAAGAAAATGAACCGAGATTAGAGCCGCGCTTAGGTAATCAATATGGTGGCAAGCTTACGTTAATTCAAGAGGATGGTTCATTAGTTGAGGTTGAACGTGTAAAAGGTACAGCGACTGGGGATGTAAAAGTTTATCTGCCAAATGGCGCTATCAAAGATGAACACTGGTTGAAAAAAGCATTGAATTTTATTTCTAAACGTACATACCAAGGTATATTTTCATTTGATGTATTAGGCCTTCAAGATATCCATAAAAATATGGATGAAAAACAATTACAAAATTACTTATTACAAGCTGGTGCTTTAGGGTCTACAGAATTTACCAGTATGTGTGAAATTTTGAGCGATAAAAAAGAATTGTTGTATAAGAAAAATGGTCGTAATCCGATTATTAATCAACAATTAGAAGAATTGAAATCTTTGGAGCGTCAAATTCGTGAAGAAGAAGAAAAATTATCAACATATAAACGTCTCGTAGATGATAAAGATAAAGCTGATAGACGCTTAGAAAATATAAAACAAAATTTAAACCAATTATCAAAGATGCATGACCGCAAACAAAAGGAATTAGCCTTACACGAGCAAACACAAGAGTGGAAGGCACTAGAGAAACAGTTGAATATTGAACCAATTGTGTTTCCTGAACAAGGTATTGATCGATATGAATCTGCTAAAATTCAAACACAAAATTTAAAAAGAGATATCGGTTTAAGAGAAGAAAGGTTAACACATTTAAAAGACGAAAATGAAAAAATTAATGTGCCTAAACAAAATGATTTGGATGCCTTTAATCATATATATCAGCAAGAAAATGAAATTAAGCAAAAAGAATATGAATTGAAATCTATTAAAAAAGAAATTCAAGATAAAGAACGCGAACAAACAGGTTTGAAATCTAATATTGGTTGGCAAGAGGTGCATCATGAAGTAGATAGTTCAGAAGCGATGAAAAGTCATGTTAGTAACCAAATTAAGCATAAACAAGAACAAACAGCATTCATTCAACAATTAGAGCGTAATATTGAAGAAAATAAAATCGATAAAGAAACAAACCAAGCAGAGATGGATGCTTTAGAAACAGATATAGTTTCTGATGAAAATTATGAAAAGAAAAAGCAATATAATAACCGTGTTTTCGAATTACAGGAGAAAAATAATCTTTATCAAAAAATGAAAGAAGCATTTGATAAAGAACAACAAGAAAATGAACAGAAACAAAATATGTTCCGTTTGGCATTAATTATGTTGACAGTTATTGGTATTGGATTAACCATATTTTCATTTATTTCAGCTAATCTCATTTTTGGTATTGTGTTTGCAGTATTATCCGTTGTGTTTATTATTGGTATATTCCTGGTTAAATCTAAAGAAATAGGGCACAGTGAAACGTTCTCAAATGAAATCGAAGATTTACAACATCAAATTAATGATTTAGAAGCAAAGTATGATTTGGATTTTGACCTAGATGATCAACATAGAATACGTGAACAATTTCATAGTTCAATTAAAATGAAAGAGGCTTTAGCCAAAAAATCGGACTATTTAACTGCTACTTTAGAACAAGCACAAAAACAATATTCAAACGCACAAAATGCAATCAATCAGGTTAAATCTGATTTATACCTCTCGGATAAAATCTCAGATGAACTTATCATTGATAGTATTGCAACGATGAATAAAATAAAAGATTACGCCAATCATATTGCGGAACTTATTGAACAAAAATACCAATTACAACAAGATTTAGATGCATTTTATGCGCATGCAAAAGAAGTGACTCAAAATCAATTTACTTATTTTAATGAATTATCTTTATTCCATGATATAAATCAATGGTTGAAAGAAGAAACTAATAATTTAGAGAAATGGAATAGAAATAAAGAGAAAATTGATTTACTAGAGAGCGAATTAACTCAGCTGAATCATCGCTTAAATGAAAATAATAAGGTTATCACACAATTATTTGATTTTGTAAATGCATATGATGAAGAATCTTATTATAATCATCATGCTCAATATCAAGCATATCATCAACGATTAAATCGTTTTAATGATTTGACGAAATATCTAGAAAACCAAAATTACAATTACGATGTAAGTTCTAGATTGAGCCAAAAAACATTTGCTCAATTATCTGATGAAGACGAAGTATTAGAAACTCAAGTCAATGATTATAATGACCAATATTTAGAAAGGCAAGCGGAAGTTAGTGATTTAAATGCTAAAATTACGGAGATGGAAACAGATAAAACATTAGCGGATTTACGTCATAAGTTCTATATTCTTAAAAATAAAGTGAATGATGAAGCGAAAGATTGGGCAAGTCTTAGCTACTTACAATCTTTAGTGAATGGTCACATTAAACAAATTAAAGATAAACGTTTACCACAAGTAATAAATGAAGCGACAGAGATCTTTGCACATTTAACAAATAGAAATTATGTACAAGTCACATATGCGAATGAAAATTTAATGGTAAAACAGGTAAACGGTCAAATGTATGAACCAATCGAATTAAGTCAATCTACTAAAGAAATACTATATATCGCATTGCGTTTAAGTTTAATTAAAACCTTAAAACCTTATTATCCATTCCCAATAATTATAGATGATGCCTTTGTACATTTTGATAAATCTAGAAAAGAAACAATGATGAACTATTTAAGACAAATGCCAAAAAGTTATCAAATTTTATTCTTTACATGTGTGAAAGATACAAGTGTGCCTTCAAAACAAATTATTACATTGAATAAACTCGAGGAAGGCGGTAAATAATGAGAAATGTAGAAAAATTAAACCCTGGAGATTCAGTTGATCACTATTTCTTGATTCATAAGGCGACACAAGGTGTGACAGCCCAAGGAAAAGATTATATGACCATATATTTACAAGATAAAAGTGGGGATATTGAAGCAAAATTATGGACAGCAACTAAAGAAGATATGCGTGTTTTAGAACCAGAAAAAATTGTGCATGTTATTGGTGATGTCATAAATTATCGTGGACGCAAACAAATGAAAATAAATAAAATTAAGTTAGCTTCAGAAGAAGAGGACTTAAAAATACACGATTTTGTTGATGGTGCGCCATTAACGCCAGATGAGATTAAAGAAGAAATATCGCATTATATGTTAGAAATTGAAAATGCTAATTTACAACGTATAACGCGTCATTTGTTACGTAAATACCAAAGTGAATTCTTCACATTTCCAGCAGCAAGTTCACATCACCATAACTTTTCAAGTGGTTTAAGCTACCATGTATTAACTATGTTGCGTGTTGCAAAATCTATTTGTGACATATATCCTCTTCTAAATCGTAGCTTATTATATAGTTCAATTATTTTACATGATTTGGGTAAAGTTAAAGAATTGAGTGGGCCAGTAGCGACAACATATACAGTAGAAGGTAATTTACTTGGTCATATATCAATTGCTAGTGATGAAGTAGCAGACGCAGCTAGAGAGTTAGATATAAACGGCGAGGAAGTATTGTTACTGCGACATATGATATTAGCTCATCATGGTAAAATGGAATTTGGATCACCGAAGCTACCTCATATGAAAGAAGCTGAAATATTATTCTTTATTGATAACATTGATGCTAAAATGAATATGTTTGAAAAAGCTTATAAGAAAACACCTAAAGGGCAATTCACTGAGCGTATCTTTGGGCTAGAAGGTAGACAATTTTACAATCCAACTTCTTTGGATTAGAACACAAGAAACTTAATACAGTATATAAGTGTTTGTGAAATAAGTGTCTCAGATATTTAATAAAACGTATGGTTTTATGTAAACAAAGTAAAACCATACATTTTTCTATTAGAAAATAGCGATTGGGTAGAATCATATAAAATGGCTTCTAGTGTCAATTTGAATGACAAACTAACACCAGATATAAGCATTACTATCTCAATAAGTTGTGAAGTCATTTCTTAAAGAAATTGAACTTATGGCTTCAATATACAAATGTTTAAGAAGTTAGTATGAGAGGATCTATAAGACTAGACCATATACTTCTAGACAAGCATGCACGTTTAAAATTAAGAAGTTTAAACATAAAAATGCACTTTCATNNNATGAAAGTGCATTTTTATGTTGAGCGTAGACACTGATAGCATCAACGCCTTGTTTGTATATTTTATTGTCCAACGGACATGCCAGCGCCACCTTGTTGCATAGCTTGTTGTTGCTGCTGTTGTTGTTGCTGTTGCTTAATTTTTTCTGGATCTAGAATTGAATCTTCAATTGCTTTTTTAATATCTCTATCTTTATAGTCTACTTTATATTCATCTAATAATTCTTTATAAGCATCTGTTAAAAGTTTAGGATCTTTTTGTACTTTTTGTTGAATTAATTGTGATTTGAGTTTACCTTTTTCTTCATCAAAATCGTCTTCTTTATCTGCTTTGATAACATGATAACCGTAATCTGTTTTCACTACTTTAGAAACGTCGCCTTCTTTAAGTTTAAAGAGCGCTTTTTCAAATTTTTCTTCCATTTGTCCTTTGATTACATATCCTAAACTACCATCTTTTTTAGCAGAAGATTTGTCCATAGATTCTTTTTTAGCGATTTCTCCAAATTTATCAGGATTTTCGGATACTTGTTTTTGAAGTTTTTCAGCTTTTGCTTTAGCATCTTTGTCTGATAACCCTTCTTTATCGTCTTTATTTTCTTTGACTTTAATTAAAATATGAGATCCTTTTTTAGTATCTTCTTTGATCTCTTTATCAGAAATATTCACTTTATCATTTAATAAAGCTTTTTGGTAAGCTTGTAATTTTTTTTGTTCTTTATAGTCACTTAGAGACATTTTTTGTTGTTTTAACATACTTTCAAATTGGTCTTTGCCACCATATTGTTTTTGTTCTTTTTCAACTTCTTTATCAATGTCTTTTGTATCGACTTTATCTTTATACTTATCTGCTAACAATTTATTAAGTAATATAGAAAAAGATGAATTAGCTATTTGTTCGTCACCCATCTTATTCATGACATCTTCAACTTTCACGTCACCAGCCTTTGATGAGATGATTGTATCTTCTTTTGAATCTGTAGCACTATTACCACAAGCACCTAATAATAACGCACTAGCTGTAACAGGAATTATAACTTTTTTGAATGTTTTCATTATTGGGAACTCCTTTTGTAAGAATAACAACGTAAATATAACATATAATATTGTTTTCACCAATTAGAAACCTAATATATGGGACTTTAGTTGTAACCAAATGAGGCTTTACATTATTTGTATAGAAGAAAAGGTTAAAAATACAAATATAAATGATTTAAATAGGACTATGCTTTATCTAAATTGAAATTGTTAAGAGTGAGTAATTGATACAAGTATCATATTTAATTTGAATATTTGGCGCTCATATCAAAACACGAGGTTGGGCGTTAGTGGTACGTACCTCAACCTCGTTTAAGACGATTATTATATTGCGGTGTAACTTTATTTAAGATGTTGATACCTGTTTGATGTTCTTCTACATAAGCCCCTTCATTTGAAAATAGTATGATTTTCAAATAAAGAAAATCCAAAACGGAATATCCTAAATTTAGGGCAATTAAAAACATCAAGTAGTGCCCATATTGTGGAATTAACATACTAAAATAAGCGCATAAAGTTGTAATAAATAAGGCAGGTGTGATGAGGCCAAAACAAAAATAATATTTGTTGACTGGTGTGTTTATATAAACATTATAAAAAGGTATAGATTTATGTTTCACTAATTTATATTTTTTAAAAGACTTGCGGTAGGGGTATAAAAATAATAAATGTATTATTTTGTGTAATGGGTATAAAAGTACAACTAACATTAAAAATATTAAAAAATGTTTATCAGTTAATTTTGTGTCTGAAAAGAAGTATAAAATCTCATACGCAATTAAAAACGTAATAATTGTAGTAACAAAACTAAGAAAAGCAATTCTAGGAATGCCAAAACGGGCATTGATATCTATTTGGCGTGTACATAAATACATTACGCAATCATACTCCTTTTTAAATAACTTGAATATACTTCAGTATTATCTAACGTAATAGTTTACGCGTCAAGGCTATTTTAAATCTATATTTAAAGGGCTAGTGACATTATAAAAATATCAATTTAGGTTATTAAATATAGAAAGACTTGTGCATATATATCGATTATTTTATATTTAGAAATATAAGTTCTACATTTTTATACATGGGTAGCAAAGTTAAAATTTAGAGTGCTAATTGGCAGTGCTAAGTTGTAAACGAGCCATGTCAACGATTAAATAAAAAAGCTACAAACCGATTGTTTAAATGGGTTGTAGCTCATATATTTAAGTTATGATTTATCTTTTTCAAAACCGTTTGTAATTTCTTCGCCACGGTTTTGTAAATTTTCAATATGAGATTGTAATTTTTCAATATTAGGATTAATATCAGACTTAAAGTCACCAATCATTGTTTTTACTTCATCGCCAATCGTGCTGCCAAACTCTGTACTTTCTGATTTGACTTGAGCGATATAATTTACGATATCATTAACGCTTTGTTTAATTGTATTGATTTCTCTATCGAATTCAGATTCGGCACCTGTAGGTTTTGGTCCTTGAGTTATAGAGTGGTTTGAATTTTTTTTCTCACGATTCATTAATGCAACACCGAGTCCTGTTGCAACACCAGCACCAAGTCCTAATAATAATTGAGCTGTTTTCATAAAAATTCTCCTTATTTCTAAAATTTCTTAGCCATTAATAATTTTATTATACCCTTTATGATTGCAGATAAGCATAATTAATTAAATTGTGCTGCTATTTCTTGAGCGATTTTGACTTTTTGGTCATCGTCAATATTTTCTTCATGTGTTTCCCATTTATATCCAAAACCATCAATATCATTTTCATATCTTGGTAATAAATGGAAGTGTAAATGGAACACGGATTGATCAGCAAATTCACCATTATTTTGAATGATATTTAAACCGTCCGGATTAAATGCTTTTTTGATAGCATTTGCTACTTTTGGTAAAGCTGTACCGATATGTTGCATTGTTTCACTATCTGTTTCAAAGATATTAGCAGATATTTTTTTAGGAACGAGTAGCGTATGACCTTTTGTTACTTGAGAAAGGTCTAAAAATGCATATACAAACTCATCTTCGTATACTTTATAACTTGGGATTTCACCATCGATAATTTTGCTAAAAATTGTTTCAGACATAAATCTTCACTCCTTGTAAGATTGTTAATAACTATTATAGCATTACTATATTATTTCCGTCATTTTTCACAGTAACTTTATGAACAACGATTGATTTTTGATACAATAATATTTGTGGAGGTGCCTTATGACAGTAAAAGTAGAACATTTGACAGGCGGTTATGGGAAAAGGCCTGTGATTAAAGATATAAATTTTGAATTACGAAAAGGAGAAATTGTAGGACTCATAGGTTTAAATGGTGCTGGAAAAAGCACTACAATTAAACATATGCTAGGTCTGTTAACGCCGATGGAAGGGCAGTTGACCATTTCTGGTATTGATATAAAACAAGATGTAGAATCCTATCGAAGAAAACTTTCGTATATCCCTGAGTCGCCAGTGATTTACGATGAATTAACATTACAAGAACACATTAATATGACAGCAATGGCATACAATATTAATAAAGAAGAAGCTATGAAAAGAGCGCGCCCATTGTTAAAAATATTTAGATTAGAAAATGAATTAGATATATTTCCAAGTCATTTTTCTAAAGGGATGAAACAGAAAGTGATGATTATTTGCGCTTTTATTGTGGACCCAGATTTGTATATTATTGATGAACCATTTTTAGGTTTAGACCCTTTGGGGATCCAATCTATGCTTGATTTAATGGTGGAGAAAAAAGAAGAAGAAAGAACTGTGTTAATGAGTACACATATATTAGCAACTGCAGAAAAATATTGTGACAGATTTTTAATTATGGATAAAGGCCAAATCGTTGCATTTGGGGATATAGACGAATTAAGAGACCAAACTGGTTTAAGTGGGAAAACTTTAGATGAAATATATATACATGTTACTCAAGGCGGCCAGCATTCATGAAACAGGGAGCTAAACAATTATTTAACCTAAGAAAAAAAGAAATTGCAAAAGAAAAAAGCTATTATAATAAGTTTATATTTAACGGTCATTTTTCTGTTTTTCTTGTTATATTATTAGGTGCGTTTATTCTAGGTTATGGCGATTGGTTAAAGTCAATTCCCAAACGTATAAATTATGCTTTGATTGCAAGTATAATTGTAGCTATTACGTCTATATTTCCTATTAGAACCTTATTAAAAGATGCTGATAAACTATTCTTGTTACCATTTGAAAAGCATATGTCTGAATACATGAAAAGCAGTTTAATATATAGCTATTTTTCACGTTTGCCATTACAAGTATTGATAATTATTATATTTTTCCCTTTATTTTATGTACTTAATAATCAAACGTTTGGATTTTATATCACATTTGCAATCCTTGCAATCATTTTTCCATTTTTAGGTTTGTTATTAAAATGGCAGTGGTATAAATTCCGACTTGAACGTTGGTCCTTGTTTACTGTGCTGTTTATTATATTTACATCAGGGTTTTATATTACGCTAGATGCTAAAAATATATCGAGTATACTATCAATCATTATACTCATTGCACTTATATTATTCATAAAATATTTAAATAAAAGTAATTTATTCCCTTGGGAGCGTATGGTGGCCATTGAACAACAACACCATATGAACTATTATAAATTTGTTAATATGTTTACTGATGTGAAGCAAATCGAAGAAAGAGCAGTAAGAAGAAGTTATTTAGACCCATTTTTACGGACACCGAAAAATAATAAGTTTAATGACAATTCTATGTATTTGTATTTATTTACACGGAGCTTTGCGAGAGGAAAAGATGCATTTAACATCATCTTGCGCTTGGTTATTATTGCTTTAATACTAATGATCTGGTTGCACCAAGTGATTGTGGTATTAATCATTGGTAGTTTATTCATGTATATTATTCTATTACAAATGGCTCAATTTTATACACAACAAGCTTATGGTTTATGGCCACAAGTATGGCCAGTTTCAGATAAAATGGTAATTAAAGGGTACGAACAGTTTTTAATGAGATTAATGTGTTTCATTGGCGTCGTATTTATAATCATATTTGCTATTGCTTTTCCACAGTATGGTTATTTTGGAGCAATCTACTTTTTAGTAGGTTGGTTAACGATTAGAAACGTAATTAAAAAATTAAAATATCAAGAAACATTACTAAGAGATTAAAAAAACGCTACTCAGTATTTTAGATTAATTCTAAAAGATGAGTAGCGTTTTTATTTTAATTAATAATCATCAATTGGGAATAAATATCTTTCAAAGTAGCTTGAATGCTGGCCACTTGAACCAAAGAATTGGCTCAATGCGAGCTTATCAAAGTTATTTTGAAACGTAGTGGATGCTTTGAAATCTTCGTAATCAGTACGACTTTCGAAACCAAAATAGATTTTGTAAGTTAAACCTTGGGTAGGTTTTAAAAAACGATAACTTCTATAACCAGCAAATTGATGGAAATCAGTTGTTACAGATTCCAGCTTTTTTTCTAATTGATAAGCATGATCTTCAGATGTAGGTATAAATATGACTGAATAGAAGTAATTTTCATCTAAGTTCCCTTCGGATTTAATGATGTCATATTCTAACGGATGTTTTAAAACAGTTTCACTTTCAGTTTCTTCTATAATAACTGAAGAATCAGAAGCAGAAAATTGTAATAAATTATGATCAGGATTATTAAGTCTAATCTGATTTAAATAACCGAACGTACCATAAGATGCGTAGATTTTCATAAGTTTTCCCCCTTGAATTGTTTAAGAAACTTTAAATAACTATTATAATTTACTATATATACTTCTAATATTTCAAATAAATATAAAATAGACTTTAACAGTATTATAATTGATTTCTGTTAGAAAACAATAGTCAAATAATTAAGTGGGCAAAACAACACAGTTTGTCTTTTTTATGACATTTCAATACATTGAAATACGAGAGATAAGTCGATATGGTAATATTAATAAGAATGATTATAATGTAGGAGGATTACAAGGTGCATAATAAAAATAATACTATCCTAGATATGATTAAGGGAAAGGAAGTTAATCACACGCCAGTGTGGTTTATGCGTCAAGCTGGTAGATCTCAGCCTGAATATAGAAAATTAAAAGAAAAGTATTCTTTATTTGAGATTACCCATCAACCAGAGTTATGTGCGTATGTTACACATTTACCAGTAGATAATTATAATACAGACGCAGCTGTTTTATATAAAGATATCATGACACCACTGCAACCAATAGGTGTAGATGTAGAAATCAAATCGGGGATAGGTCCAGTGATTCATAACACAATTAAAAATGTACAAGACGTTGAAAAATTAGGAACAATAGATCCTAAACGTGATGTGCCCTATGTGTTAGACACAATCAAGTTGTTAACTGAAGAAAAATTGAACGTCCCTCTAATTGGTTTTACAGGAGCACCTTTTACATTAGCGAGCTATATGATTGAAGGAGGACCATCTAAGAATTATAATTTTACAAAGGCGATGATGTATAGTGATGAAGCTACTTGGTTTGCACTAATGGATCATTTGGTTGAAATGTCTATTACTTATACGACTGCACAAATTGAAGCGGGCGCTGAAATTATACAAGTTTTTGATTCTTGGGTTGGCGCATTAAATGTACAAGATTATAGATATTATATAAAACCTGCAATGGAAAAATTAATTAAGGGTATTAAAGCAATATACGATGTACCAGTTATTTTGTTTGGTGTAGGTGCAAGTCACCTAGTTAACGAATGGAATGAGCTACCTATAGATGTACTAGGTTTAGATTGGAGATTATCTATTAAAGAGGCTGAAGATTTAAATATAACTAAAACTTTACAAGGTAATTTAGATCCTTCCTTGCTATTAGCACCTTGGGATGTTATAGAAAAACGATTAAAACCAATATTAGATCAAGGTATGGACCATGGCAAGCATATTTTCAATTTAGGTCATGGTGTTTTCCCACAAGTAAAACCAGAAACATTAAAAAGAATCACTACATTTGTTCATGACTATACACAAAGATAGTAAGACATAAAGAATAGCGAACAAGATTTACAATTAATTATGTCATCTACATCTAAAAATTATTATACAAAAGGATGATTTTAAATTGACAAAAACAGTAGGCCTATTAGTAATGGCTTATGGCACACCATATAAAGAAAGTGACATTGAAGCTTATTATACTGATATTAGACATGGTAAAAAGCCGACAGAAGCGGAATTACAAGATTTAAAAGATAGATATAAATTTATTGGTGGTTTATCACCACTTGCAGGTACTACCAATCGACAAGCTGAAGCTTTATGTGAGACGCTTAATCATAGTTATACTGATGTTGAATTTAAGTTATATATTGGTCTGAAACATATCCATCCATTTATCGAAGACGCTGTTAAAGCTATGAACGAAGATGGTATTGAAGAAGCGGTTACTGTAGTATTAGCCCCACACTATTCAAGTTTCTCAGTCGGATCTTATAACAAGCGTGCTAAAGAAGAAGCTGATCAATATGGCATCGCATTAACACATGTTGAACACTATTATCAACAGCCCAAATTTATCCAATATTGGACAGAAAAAATAAATGAAACATTAGCACAAATACCAGAAAATGAACATGATGAAACAGTATTAGTTGTTTCAGCACATAGTTTACCTAAAGGCCTGATTGAGCAAAATAATGACCCTTACCCTAATGAATTACACGATACTGCTGAATTATTAAAAGCTAAATCTAACATCATCCATGTTGCAGAAGGTTGGCAGTCAGAAGGTAACACCGGCACGCCTTGGTTAGGACCTGATGTTCAAGATTTAACACGAGCTTTATATGAAGATTATAATTATAAAAATTTCATTTATACGCCAGTAGGTTTTGTGTGTGAACATTTGGAAGTGCTTTATGATAACGATTATGAATGTAAAATCGTTTGTGATGAATTAGGTGTCAATTACTTCCGTCCAAAAATGCCTAATACAGATCCATTATTTATTGGCGCAATCGTTGATGAAATCAAAAATGTTTATTAAAGGAAGTGTGATTGATATTGACTAAGCGTATCGCAATCGTTGGAGCAGGGGTAACAGGATTATCTAGTGCCTATTTTATTAAAAAAGCACGTCCAGATATAGAGGTTACTATATATGAAGCATCTAATAGAGTTGGTGGAAAAATTCAAACATATAGAACAGAAGGCTATACAATTGAATTAGGTCCAGAATCTTATTTGGGTCGTAAACAAATTATGACTGATATTGCTAAAGATATTGGTCTAGAAGAACAACTTGTTACAAATAAAACAGGCCAATCTTATATATATGCTAAAAATAAACTCTATCCCATCCCTGGTGGTTCAATCCTAGGCGTACCAACTGACATTAAACCATTTTTAAAAACAAAATTAATCTCGCCTTTAGGTAAAGTTAGAGCAAGTTTTGATTTATTTAAAAAACCTCTGCAAATAGATGGGGACATTTCAGTCGGCTCATTTTTTAGAGCACGCTTAGGTGATGAAATTTTAGAAAATTTAATAGAACCATTAATGGGTGGCATTTATGGTACCAATATCGATGATTTAAGCTTGATGACTACATTCCCTGAATTTAAAGAAAGAGAAGAACAATTTGGCAGTCTGATAAAGGGAATGAGATATGAAAAAGAACAACGAAAAAAACAACGTCAGTTATATCCAGGCGCACCTAAAGGCCAATTCAAACAATTTCGACATGGTTTAAGTTCATTTATAGAACATTTAAGAGATTATATTATCGAGCAAGGTGTGACGATTAAATATAATACTTCTGTTCAAGATATTGCAATCGAACAAAAGAAATATGTAATAAAAACTGAAAATGAAGCACATAGTTATGATAGTGTTCTTGTTACAACACCACACCAAAAATTCTTGGAATGGTTTGGAAATGACCCTGCGTTTGATTATTTTAAAAAAATGGATTCTACTACGGTGGCTACAGTTGTGCTTGCGTTTGATGAATCGAACATTATTAATAATTATGATGGTACAGGTTTCGTAATCGCACGTACAAGCGATACTAAGATTACCGCATGTACTTGGACAAGTAAGAAATGGCCATTTACTACACCAAAAGGTAAAGTATTGATTAGAGCATATGTAGGTAAGCCTGGTGATACAGTCGTTGATGATCATACAGATGAAGAAATCGTTAATATTGTCAAAAAAGATTTAAGTCAAATGATGACTTTTAAAGGCTCACCCGATTTTAGCATTGTTAATCGCTTGCCAAAAAGCATGCCCCAATTTCATATAGGGCATATTGAACAAATTAAATCAATACAATCACATATTAGAAATAATTATCCGAGACTACGTATTACCGGTGCGTCATTTGAAGCCGTTGGTTTACCAGATTGTATTCAACAAGGTAAAGATGCAGTCGAAGAAATATTAAATGAAATTTAATTAAGTATTAAAAGGGCCACTTTCTACAGATAGGCGAATCTTCTAGTAGAAATGGCCTTTTTCTATAAATATGACAATGCAATCCTGTTTCAATTTATGAGATACTTAATTTTTAACGTTGACATAGTGTTATAGGTTTTAATACTGATATGTCGTAATTTTAGAAAAATGGGGGAGTCATTTATGACAGATATAATTATTGTACATTCAAAATTTGGTGATTCAACTAACCATTGGTATAAATGGTTAGCAAACAATTTAATATTAGAAGGTTATGATGTGACGCTTTTTAATGTACCTCAAGAAAAAAATGGAGATATAAGTAAATGGGTAAGTGAAATGAAAAAACAGATATATATTGATAAAAAGGATACTTATTTTGTGACACATGGGTTTGGAACAATTGCGTCACTCGAATTTATAGAAAGTTTAGAAATTAAAAAAATAGAAGGTTTATTTAGTATTTCTGGGTTTAAAGAAGATGCCCAAGAAATCGATGTCCCATTACAAATGCAGCATGAGACAATTAATTACGATAAAATTAAGGAAAAAGTAAATGCATTCTATGGATTGTGTGCAAAAGACGATCAGCATGTTTCTTATAAAGAAACCAAACGTTTAATGGATGCATTAGACGGTAAATGTAAGATTACTGATTTTGGAGGTCATTTCCTAGAAGATGATGGTTTCACAACATTTACAATTTTACAAAGTAAAATGATGGGTATTATGAGTAAATAATCAAGCTTATCATATAAGCATTTATATGTTTAAGATAGGGGAGAGCGAGACATCAATAGTGTCTCGCTCTTAGGATTAAAGTTCCATATTAAGATAAAATCAATATATGTTTTTAACTTTTTTCTCAATACTTATGCAATTAAATAAAAGTTAAATGACTCAATTATTGAGCATAGAAACAGAAGGTAACGTCATTTAAAAAAGAAAAATGTATCATTAAGAAACTAAACTTAAAATATTATATTTATATGCCATTTTTACACAAAATACTTTATAGAAAGCATTGACGAAAATACTAAAACTTAATATACTATATAAGTATTCAGAAATGAGCAATGCACAAACGCCCATTATGGCATATAATTTTAAAAATATAATTAAAACAATGTAAATTAATTTTAAAAACGTGTTGACTTTGTTAATAGTATTATGTTATATTAAATAGGTAGGCGTCATTAATAATATTAACGCGGGATGGAGCAGTTCGGTAGCTCGTCGGGCTCATAACCCGAAGGTCGGTGGTTCGAATCCGCCTCCCGCAATTACATACTTTGGTCTCGTAGTGTAGCGGTTAACACGCCTGCCTGTCACGCAGGAGATCGCGGGTTCGATTCCCGTCGAGACCGCCATTATTTCGCATTAAGGTTCAGTAGCTCAGTTGGTAGAGCAATGGATTGAAGCTCCATGTGTCGGCAGTTCGACTCTGTCCTGAACCATTTTATTTCTTTGGCGGTTGTGGCGAAGTGGTTAACGCATCGGATTGTGGTTCCGACATTCGTGGGTTCGATTCCCATCAACCGCCCCATAATCGTTAATAAGCGGGTGTAGTTTAATGGCAAAACCTCAGCCTTCCAAGCTGATGTTGTGGGTTCGATTCCCATCACCCGCTCCATTTAAATTGATCCACAGTAGCTCAGTGGTAGAGCTATCGGCTGTTAACCGATCGGTCGTAGGTTCGAGTCCTACCTGTGGAGCCATGGCCCCGTGGTCAAGCGGTTAAGACACCGCCCTTTCACGGCGGTAACACGGGTTCGAGTCCCGTCGGGGTCATACAAACAGAAGTGAAATATCGCTTCTGTTTTTTTAATTTCATATTGGAGAGTTGTCCGAGTTGGCCGAAGGAGCATGCCTGGAAAGTGTGTAGGCGCCACAAGCGTCTCGAGGGTTCGAATCCCTCACTCTCCGTTAATGACATAATTTGAGCTTTCCTGAGACACCGAAATCCTTGATACAATAGGATTTCGGTGTCTTTATTTTGTATCACTTAATATAATAAATACTACGCTCATTTCAAGATCAAAATTTTGAAATGAAATCTCTATATCACATGCGGCGCAAGGCTTTTAGTGTTTTAATTTCTGCTTGTTTTTAACTGTCTTTTAATAAATGACGAGATGTCGATAGGGGAGTAGTTATATCTGCATGCCCTAAACGTTTTGAAATATAATATATTGATATACCTTCATAAATTTACATGAACAGTGTGTATGATGTATGAAGTGCAATGGGGTAATGACCTAGCTTATTATTCAAATAAAAGCACTGTATTACGTTAAAAACTGCATTGTTTGTAATTAAGAATACGGTAGTCCTGTATATATATCCATCTAAATTAAATGGTCTGGTTTAATTATGGATATGAGTGCTGACAAGTTGGCTTTACAATCAACAGAAACAATTGATGTTATCAATTTAAAAGTTAGAAAAGAACTTATTGGCCCTTTAAGAAAAAAAGAAGGAATTTATCCTGCTTACCATATGGATAAATCTAATTGGATAACAATTAACTTAAAAGAGACGAATACGATGAATCAAATTAAAGATTTAATAGCAGAAAGTTATGAATTAACGACATGATTTTTGGTTTTTAGAAAAGTATTTTTATTTAGTATTCTAAACTAATTGAATAAAGAGAGTGTTATGATTTGTTTTTATTTATTAGCGCATGAATCAAATATTATTTTTCGTCAATTTTATTTGCAATGTATTCTAATTTGTCTCTAACTTCTTTTAAGGTATGGCTCTCTGAAAATGTGAAATGAAACGGCGTATCTTTATTTGTTTTTGCGAATACTGTTATTAAGTCGTAGTAAAGACCTTTTTCAATTTCATAATTTAAAAATTTCATTTGTACATACCCCTTTATTAATTTTTAGGTGTTGAATAAGGGTTAAGTAATCACTTATTCAACAAACATAGAGTGCATGGTTTGGCCCACATACTATACTGTAATAGAATCAAATATAAACCCATTTCAAAAAGTGATATATTTAATATTCAATTTCTCGTAAAAAATGAAATATCTTAACTTTAAATAAGCATAACATCAAAAAACTGCGGTGTACAACTTAAATTAGCACAAATGGGTTTTAAAAATAAATAATCGGGGTTACTATTTTGAAAATGATATAGAAAAAAACTGCTAATATCAAAAAATTAATGATGTTAGCAGTTTTTCCTACTTATTATACAATTTTCAATTTATAAATAGTTGAATTAATCATCTTGTTCATTATTTAACACTTTGCCATTTTTAGCATCTACAGTGATTTCATGTTTCGTATTATCTTTTTGTAGATCCATATCATAGACTAATTTACCTTCATCTTTAGCCAATGACCATTCTTTGATATCGCCGTCAAATTCTTTTTGTCCATTTTTAATGGCTTTTTTATAGTCAATGGCGTCATCATATTTGAAAGATTCGTTTTGATCAATTGAATCTTCATTTTCAGTTTCTTTGTTAATTACTTTCTTATCTTGATCTGCGATGATAACTTCGGATTCTTTACCTTCAGTTTGCTGCTCAATTTTATATGACCAATCACCGTTACTCTTTTCATATGAAATACCTTTTAAGTCTTGTCCATCATAGACTTCTTGCGCTTTTTTAACAGCGTCTTCTGGACTTGTTTTAATTTTATCTAACGCAATGACTTGCTCTGTACTTTCTTTACTTTGCTTATCATTTGAACTTTCAGATTTTGAGCCGTTATCTTCTGAATTACTTGAGTCATTCCCGCATGAAGCCAGTAAAAGGCCAGATAAAGCCATAGTACCTATCACTTTTAATTTCATAAACCTCACTCCTAATACGTTTTACATTATAGAGTACCCATAGCTATATTAATTTAAACTATAAATAGGGAGTAATGTAAGTTGTTGCGAGTCTATATTTAACTTTTATAACTATTAACATTTTTTATGGGTTAAAACGAATTTTGAATCATATAAGGGTTTATGCTTGGTCACTGTTAAATCAGATTAAAAACGTTATAATAGTTAATGAGATGGAGGAATGACAAAGTGGAATTTTGGTTGAAAACACAAGCAAAACAAAATGGAGATAAAGTATTTATAGATGACGGAACAGTTCAAGTTACTTTTGCCTCCATGTATAAATATGCTTCACGATTGGCACAGCAGTTGAAAAAATTAGATAGAAGACGTATAGGTTTATACATTGAAAACAATATTGAATCAATTACATTGATAAATGCAATGTGGTTAGCAGGAATTGAAATTGCAATGTTAAACACACGTTTAACTAAAGATGAGATGCAAAACCAATTGTCGTCTATCGAAGTAGATACGGTCGTTGCTACCAGCCAAATCAATTTAAAAGCTATATCCGTAATTAAAATATCAACATTGCAACAAGGATGCAATGATATGACATATGAAAGCTTATTTGACATGAACCAAATCGCTTCGATTATGTTTACTTCTGGGACTACTGGTCCACAAAAAGCAGTCCCTCAAACATTTGATAACCATTACGCAAGTGCAATAGGCTGCAAAGAGAGTCTTGGTTTTGACCAAGAAACGAAATGGTTATCTGTTTTGCCGATTTATCATATTTCAGGATTAAGTGTTATTTTAAGAGCATTAATTGAAGGATTTACTGTTCGTATAGATACGAAATTTAATGCCCATACAATGTTAAATATTATACAAACAGAACTGCCAACGCATGTTTCATTAGTACCACAGACGCTTAAATGGTTGATGGATGAAGGGTTAAACCAACCTTACCATATTGAAAAAATATTGCTAGGCGGGGCAAAACTATCAAGTTCATTAATTGAAACAGCATTAGCTTCAAAACTACCTATTTATAATTCTTTTGGTATGACTGAAACATGTTCTCAATTTTTAACAGCATCACCTGAAATGTTATCCAAACGCTATGATACTGTAGGGAAGCCAAGTGCGAATGTAGCTGTCAAAATAAAAGACCCTAACGCTGAAGGACATGGAGAATTATTAATTAGAGGCGCTAATGTAATGGATGGTTATTTATACCCTGAAAATTTATTAGACACATTTGAGAATGGTTATTTTAAAACAGGAGACATTGCTGAAATTGATAAAGATGGCTATGTTATGATTTATGATAGACGTAAAGATTTAATCATTAGCGGTGGTGAGAATATATATCCGTATCAATTAGAATCTGTGGCCAAAGATCATGAAGCAATTTTAGATGCAATGTGTATTGGTGTTGAAGATAATACATGGGGAGAAGTCCCTTATTTATACTATGTTTCTAACACTTCATTATCGTATGAAACGTTAATGAATCATTTCAAAGCACATGTAGCTAAATATAAGATTCCTAAATACTTTGAACAAGTAACTGAATTACCATATACTTCTACAGGGAAACTTCAAAGAAAACATATAGAAAAATAGGTGTGAATAATATATGAAAATATGCGAAATGAACCTTTATATTTGTAATAATCATTTCAAGCATTTAATTGTTACACCAAAGGTGAAATTGGAAAAACGTAAAGCGCTTATTATTGAATTTATAACAGATAGACAGGTGCGTTATTTTGGAGAATGCAATGCTTTTGAAACGGATTGGTATGATGATGAAACGATTGAAATTGCGCGTGAACAAGCAATTAAATGGTTTGAGTCTTTTAAAAATTATGAGTTCTATCATTTCGAAGAGATACAACATGCATTACAAAACCTAGAAAAATTTCCAGCGACACGTAGTATGATTGTTATGGCATGTTACCAAGCATTTTATAAATTAGAAGCGTTTCACGTTCCTTATGGTGCAACTGTGAGTGGTGTAACTGATGAAAATGTTAGGAATTTAATTAACACGAAACCACAGCGAGTTAAAGTAAAATGGTCTGAAACTATTTTAAAAGATGTGAAACAGTTGCAACAGTTACCCTTTAAAACTGAAATTGTGGTAGATGCAAATGAATCAATTCAAGAGGATGAAGCTAAGAAATTAAAACTGCTTTCGGAAAATGACATCCTTTATATTGAAGAACCATTTAAAAATATTGAAAAAATAAAAAATTTTAAGTATGACGAAATACCGCCAATCGCTATTGATGAAAAAGCAACCTCTTTAGAAAAGATTTTGAACTATGTTAAAAATGATGACGTGGACGTTGTGGTATTAAAGCCATTTAGACTTGGTGGTATTGATAAAGTAATTCAAATTATTGATATATTAAGCGATAGAAATGTGAAATTTGTTATTGGTGGTATGTATGAGTATGGACTGAGTCGTTATTTTACTGCGTTGTTAGCTCAATATGCAACGTACCCGAGCGATATTACACCTCAAGGTTTTTATTTTGAAAATGATATTGTAGCGTGTTCAGGCATATTAAAAAGAGGTTCGATTTATTTTGAACCTCCTCATGTTAATAAGCTTGAATTAGATCAAATTGATTAATGTTTATGGGTTTTATCTTTTTTTAAAGGTACTGGATCAAACCCACCTTTATGGAGTGGATGGCATTTGGAAATACGTTTTATACCAAGCCAAGTGCCTTTAATTGGTCCATATACTTGTATTGCTTCTCTAGTATACTCTGAACACGTAGGATAGAAGCGACATGTAGCCGGAGTCATAGGTGAAATCAAGTGTTGATATATATAGATGAGTCCTAGAAACAGTTTTTTCATAAAATCTTTGCCTCCAACAATTTACATAGCATGGATAGTTTAACATATTTAAAGGGAGTTTGATGTGCGTGAAGTTTAAAGATAGAGAAAATGACGACGTTTTTTTATCATTTAAAGATGATAATGCTGTCCCAAACGGTGATCACGTTCTGGTCATCCCGGTTTATCACAATCAATTGCTTTTTACCAAACATAAAATAAGAGGGGTTGAATTTCCTGGAGGCAAAAGAGAAAAAGGGGAATCTAGCGAAGCAGCTTGTGAAAGAGAACTGTTTGAAGAGACAGGAGCGCTTATAAAAACTAAAGAGAAACATTATATTGCTCAATATCGTGTTGCAAGACAAAATGGTAAACCATTTACTAAAGATGTATTCATGGTTGACGTAGACAAATTACCGATACAAGAAGATTATTTAGAAACTGAAGGTCCACGCCTTTTTGATAGACTTTCAGATATTCCTGAACTAGACAAAAGTTATTTATTGAAAGATGCTGCTATCTTACAATGTTTAGAGAGAGTGATTGAACTTGGATTTTATCAATAAAAAAAGAATGCCAGTAGAGGTTCCTGAACATGTATTTGAAGAAGTTACTTACAAAGTAGATGGGATAAATGTAAGGGGCTTATTGATGACACCTCAAAAAAGTGTTGAAAGAATCGTTATTTATTTGCGTGGTGGCAAAGGCCAAGTTGGGAAAGTGAGAGCAGCTCGTTTAATGCAGTTTTCAGACCCAAACACGCTTGTATTCGGACCTTATTACAGAGGTAATAATGGAAGTGAAGGTAAAGATGAATTTTATGGGAGAGACCTAAATGACGTGGCAGTTGCAATTCGTATATTAAATATGATGTATCCTAAGGCGTATATTCATATGGTCGGTTTTTCTAGAGGGGGATTACAAGGATTGCTCACATACCAAGATTTACCTGTGTCGAGTTATATTATTTGGGGCGGCGTTTCCGATATTAAGCTAATGTATGAAGAACGTGTCGATTTACGAGGGATGTTAAAAAGAATGATAGGTCACCCTAGAAAAAATGAAATGGCATACAAAGAAAGGGATGCGGTTGTAACTATTCATGCGGATAGTCCGCCTATACTGATTGTGCATGGTGGAAAAGATGTTCAAGTTGGTATCCATCAAGCTTATTATTTAGAAAAACAATTAAAGCGTATTGGTACTTTTTTTAAGACATTTTATCAAATGGATGAGGGACACGTACCTAGACCATACGCAATGAAAGAAGCATTATCCACGGTTAAGCAATGGATGACTGATATTGAACGGCAAAACTTAAAAGCAGAATATAATAAATAAAAAGAGGCCGGGACATAAAGTTCTTGGACAAGTGAGAAAAGGCAATTTCTATTGAAATAATATAGAAATTGCCTTTTTCATTATTGTTTTGATTATAGTTAGCTCGTTGAGCTACTACTTTTCTTATATTAAGTGCCATTAATACAAAGCCAAGTTCGCTTTTGACTTTATTTGTGCCTCTAACCGATATTCGAGTGAAACCCAAAATAGCCTTCATAAACCCAAAAACAGGTTCTACATTCCATTTTTCTTTGATTGTAGATTTCTTTTGTTTCTGGTTCCGAAAGCTTTTGATTAATCTGGGCTTTGAAATATTCCCAGTTATAATTTCTCATTATTTTTTTATTCGATTTTGAATTTGATTTCATACAATGGTTCTTCAGTGGACATTCTGAACAATCATCGCATTCATATAATTTAAAATCTCTCCTAAATCCATATTTATCATGGCGATAGGCATATCTTTTAAAACCAAGCCTTTTATGATTCGGGCAAATAAATTCATCATTGATTTCATCATATTCCCAATTGTGAGTATTAAAAATGTCACTTTTATATTTGTTAGTTTTATCTTTAATAAACATGCCATAAGTTATGAGCGGTGTTCGATTAAATTCATTTATAATTGCCATATAATTAGGTTCACTACCATAACCAGCGTCAGCTACAATATATTCAGGTAAATGACCGTAGGTCTCTTTAATTAAAGTTAAAAAAGGAATCATTGTTCTTGTGTCTGTCGGATTTTGATACACATCATATGATAAAACAAATTGAGAATTTGTCGCTATTTGTAAATGATATCCTGGCTTAAGTTGTCCATTTTTCATATGGTTTTCTTTCATTCTCATGAAAGTCGCATCATGGTCTGTCTTAGAATAACTATTTCTATCTTGGAGTATGGCTTTTTGTGTTTTATATTTATACTTTCGTTCTGAATAAGCAGCGAATTTCTTTTTATATCTTTTGATTTCAGTTCGCTTTTGACGTGTTT
>NZ_JAESKI010000031.1:0-1300 GCF_017892065.1 Staphylococcus sp. GDY8P120P
TGAACTGACCCCAATTTGTGGGAATAAAATAAAAACACTTTCGTTGAATTCGTATAAAATGAATTTAAACGGAGGTGTTTTTTCTATGAAAAGAGTCGCTTATTCAATTGAAACAAAATATAAAGTAGTAGAAATGAAGCTTAATGGATATAGTACAAGAGAAATAATGGATACGTTAAATATTAAAAATAAATCGCAAGTTGATAATTGGTGGAAATGGTATAGAAATGGAGAAACGCATAGGTTTAAACAGCAAGTTGGAAAACAATATTCCTACGGAAAAGGAAGCGAAGAATTAAGTACTGTAGAGGACTTAAAGATTAAGCTAAAGCGTAAAGAAGTAGAGAATGAAATTTTAAAAAAGTACAAGGAATTGGAAAGGAAGTGGTCCCAGAAGTAGTTGTTGAATTGGTAAAAGAATTGAAGCTTAGATATAACGTAAGTCTAATTTTAGAAGTTCTAAATATTCCAAAGTCTACTTATTATAGGTGGAAAAATAAAGATTTTAGAATGGTTGAATCAGAACATGAAATTATACAATTATGTAAGAAACATCGTTTTACATATGGGTATAGAAAAATAACTGCGCTTATAAATAGAAAATTTAATCAAACGATAAATCATAAAAAAGTTCAAAGGATTATGCAGAAACACAATTTAAATTGTAAAGTACGAATGAAGAAATCAAAAAAACCAGGAAGTGCATACTATAAAACAAATAATCTTCTCAATAGAAACTTTAAAACAGAAAAGCCATTAGAAATACTTACAACAGACATTACTTATTTACCTTACGGTAAAACGATGTTGTATTTATCTTCAATCATGGATTTATACAACGGAGAAATTATCGCTTATACTATTAGAACTCAACAAGATCAAAAGTTAGTTAATGATACATTAAAGCAAATAGAACTACCTAGCGGGTGTATACTCCATAGCGATCAGGGAAGTGTATATACATCGTACGAATATTACAAATTATGCGAAGAAAAAGGCATTACCAGAAGCATGTCCCGTAAGGGAACGCCAGCCGATAATGCCCCAATTGAATGCTTCCATTCCTCGCTAAAGTGTGAAACATTCTATTTAAACAACGAGCTTAATAGCTCTAATGACATTGTAATAGATATTGTCGAAAATTACATTGAAAACTATAATAAAATTAGAATTCAACAAAAACTAGGCTACTTATCCCCTTTAGAATTCAGGAAATTAGCAGCCTAGAAAATAGTGTTTTTATTAAGTTCCCATTTTAAGGGTTCAGTGCCACGTGTGTGCGGGTTTCTTTTTGTTAAAT
>NZ_JAESKI010000032.1:0-5584 GCF_017892065.1 Staphylococcus sp. GDY8P120P
CTTATTTTGAGGGGATATAAAAACCCCCTAATTCCATTCAGAATAGGAGGTCAGTAAAATTTGTAAGTATACACCTAAAAAAGCATTACAAAATTAGGGTAAACCACATTGCACAATACAATCCTATTCTGAAAATGATACATAAAACGCTCCACAAATAACCTAGCTTAAGTTATTGACTCACTATTTTATGTTGATTTTCTTTAATAAATAGGATTAATTGTTCATTGTGATATAGTAACACCCTTTCTCGTATCATTTAATCTAAATATAAGCTTTCTATATGTCTCTGTCAATATTTCTATGCTTTACTTAGATAAGAAATTAAATCTTATTCTGATCAAAGCGAAAATAACTAATCGGATGGGAGCTACAATTTAAGAGATTCCCGAGCCATCTTTCTGGAATGTTTTCTAAACTACTTGTAATGTTTTCTCTTAATTCATTTTCTCGCTTCTCGTACAGCAAACTTGCTTAACTATTATCACGAACATTTCTAGTCTAACATTGGCTACTAATAACGCTTAGACAAACATTTTTCACCTAAGTGTTCAATTTTTGTTACGATAAGCTGTGAATAGAGATAAGGTTCTTTATCTACCATCTCCAACCTGTATGTTATATTGATTTAACGTGATGTTAAATTTCTTCTAAAGTAACCTCTTTATGTCTTTGAATTTTTAATTTAGTTTGTTTATCTTGTTCGCTTTCAGAAAGAATAACATTCGCACTAAATTTACCATGCTTGAAATTACTTCCCCAACTGTTCCAAGCAATTTGTTTATTAACTGCATATACGTTTGATGTACCTGATTTATATACATCAATGTATTGCTTATCTTTAAGCAATTTAACGGCTCTTGTTACCGTTGAAGTACTTACTTCGAATTGTTCCTCTAAGACTTTATAAGAGCACATTACAGCGTTGTATGAATCCATATTATTTATTAAGAATTTAAAAATTCTATATGCTATTGGTGATTTTGCCATTAGCCAATCTTCTGCTTTATAAGCGTCTTTATTTAACTGTATCCACCTCTTGTAAGGACTGTTTTTATCTCTCTTGCGAATTTCCTTTTCGATTTCTTCTTCCTTCTCCATTTGGATCTTACGCTCTTCAAAACTCATAGAATTAGGTTTTAGAACTTCTCTTTCTGCTCCTACATGTATTTCAGCCATTATTACTTTCTCCCCTTTTTCGAATATGTAACACGCTGTGATACGTATATGTATCATTTTTGATACAACTTGTATCATTACTGACCATGGTGTGATTAGTATACTGCTCATTTATGGTTATTCTATCGTCATTAATGACCATTCTATGATATTGTTTGACTAAAGTCAAGTCTTATAGTGACTATCTAGTGCTCTAATACTAGTCACCCCATGACTAGTATAGTAATCACACCATGACTAGTAAAAAACGCTCTATCCATTGATATGACAACAACTAGCTTATATTCACTCTTATATCTTCTATAAGGCACTTTTCTACATGCAAGGGTCGGGTAGTATTTTTTAGGAAAACCACCTAAAAAATCTCCACGCCTTTACCCCTTGCATTCCGAAATTTTTCGGCTGTCTAGGCTTCGCCGAACGACCGATATACGAAATAGGGATATTGAGTATTCGCTCGTTCGCTTGTCCAGTGTAGCCGAAAAACCGTTAAGAGTGTCGGCGATAATGTGATTCTTTCGCTATGTATAGAATTCGTTATGCGGGGGCTAGCCCCCACACCCCCAGCCTCACTCCCTCAACCGAAATAGGGGGGAAAGACCAAGTTCAAAGGCATTGCGAAATATGGTTAAAAGCTTTCTGACTGGAAGAAAGCTAAATATGGTATGTGTCAATGGTAAATCGCAACGGAATGGGTCAGCGGTTTTTGCTGATCCATGAAGTGAGAATTTAAGGAATTGACACATTCGCAAAAGTACCCTCTTGGCTTGTCGAAAAACCATTTTTTCGACCTGCCTACCGGCGAGGGAGCCCCCGAAGATTCGGGGGTTGGGGGCTTGATATGTGAAAGTTTTTGGGGTTGCCTTTTTTCAAAAAGGCAAGGTCTTAATCCCCCCATGTAAATGGGGGTTAGGGGGCATTTTTGCGACAGCAAAAACAAGCTTATTTGGGTACCAAATATAGAGCTTGCCAATCCTCACAATACAAGTTACAATGAGAGTGAATAGCGAGCATTTAATTTGTATGATATGCGATTGAAAAATGAGCATAGTGAGGTGGTTGTATGTCGGGAACGAGGAAAGAAAATCGGGCGAGTAGTCGGCAGATTAAATTTCGAGTGGACGACAGCGAATATGAAAGGTTACAGCAAATTGCTGATACGTTTCATATGAGCGTGCCAGCTTTTGCAAAAAAGCGGGCAATGGGCTATCGAATGAAGCCATCGAAAATTGATAAATCGGGGGCAATTGAGATAGCAAAGCAGTTGCGAGCAATTGGGAACAACGTGAATCAATTGACTAGGCGAGCAAATGCAAGCGCTGGGGCGATTGATAGCGAAGAATTACAAGCTATCAAAAAGGAGTTGCATGCAATATGGCAACAATTCAGCTAGGTACAACTCGTTCTGCTAGTCGATTATGCAACTATGCAGAAAAAAGGGCAGTTGTGAAAGATGGCTATAATCTTGATATTGATTATGCAAAGTCACAAATGAAGCAAACAAGGGAACTTTTTTCTAAAAATGATGGAATACAAGCACATCATGTTATCCAGTCATTCAAACCTAACGAGGTTACACCAGAGAAAGCGAATCAAGTAGGTTTAGAATTAGCTGAGAAATTAGCTAAAAACCATGAAGTAGCTGTTTACACACATGCAGATAAAGACCATATTCATAATCATATCGTGATAAATTCAGTTAACTTTGAAACTGGTAAAAAGTATCAAGCACATGGAAAGGAAGCAATTGAGCGTGCTAGATCATTGAGCGATGAAGTATGCAAAAATCATGATTTATCAATAGTTACAGAGCATAACGCTAGTGTTCGTCATACTTTGGCAGAACAACATTTACTAGAAAAAAATAAACCATCTTGGAAAGATGAATTGCGTGAAGCGATTGAATACTCTCGAAATAATTCAACAAACTTTGATAGCTTTAAAAAGCATTTAAATGACGTTTACGGGGTCGAAACGAAATTGAGGGGTAAAACACTTAGTTTTAAACATCCAGAACGAGAACGCTTTATACGGGCTAATAAATTGGGTGCTGACTATGAAAAGGAGGGGCTAGAAAATGTCTTTACAAGACAAGCTGAACGAGAACAGGAGCATGAGCGAACTGTTTCAAGAGACCAGGGAACTCAACGAACTAATGAAAAGTTATATCAGAGTTCACATGAACGAGGAAATGGCGAAAGAAGTCACGATTCACAATCAATTGAATCAAATCCAGTCGAAATCGGACGAAGTCATGAGGAACATGCAGTCAATCTTGAACGAGCAAGAGAAGATGTTGAAAGAAAACACCGAAGTTTTGCAAAAGATTTTGATAGATGGACACGAGGAAATTCAAAGGAACAACAACAGGACCATTCAAGCACTGGGGGAACTTCAAAAGACGAACAACGCTCAATTGGAAGAAATGAACGAGGAAATCAAGTCGAGCGTGAGGAACATGCAGAACAATCTAAACAGCGTCGTCAAAAAAGCAAGACAAGAGACGATGGACTTAGTCTCTAGTGCAAAGCATGGGGCATTGGTTACGAATATCATTGATGCTTTAAAATATGGTGTTGCTACAAGTGCAATTACTGTTCCAATTCTCTATTTGCTCCTTAGTTAATTAAAAAGACTGGCTTTATGCCAGTCCTTTCTGCTTTAGCTCTAGAGGGTTGTAAGCTATGTTATCCAATATTGTCAAGTCTGTATAGGACGAATAGATAAAGTGGATGTATTTTCGATTTTAGTGAAAGGCTCGTATGCAAGGACATGTCGACTTAATGGGACGTTCGTGGGAACATATCAATAGGTTTGCTTTATTCCCCTCTAGTCAGTTCTTTCTTTTCTTTCAATAATCTTTGAAATTCATCTTCTAACTCTTGCGAAGGTTCCAAGCTCAACCTACCCAGAACATCAGATATTTTAGTTTCAATTAATAAAAGTTGGTCATCATTGTTAGACTTTGTTTTATTCTCCAGCCACTCTTCATATGCTTCGTACGATCCATCGAATACTGTTATCTTACCATCTTTTATATCAATTATTTTTGTAGCTATATTTTTTACTAACATTCGGTCGTGAGTAACAAATAGAATCGTTCCATGATAACTTTTCATTAATGTTTCTAGCGCTTCTAAAGCTGCAATGTCTAAAAAGTTAGTCGGCTCATCTAAAACGAGCATATTCACCTCACTTAAAAATAGTTTAGCTAAAGCTAGCTTTACTTTTTCACCACCACTTAATATGCCTACCTTTTTATAGACATCTTCATCCCAAAAATGCATTCTTGCTAAAACTGTTCTTATTAATGTCTCATTTTGACTAGAGGTCGATTGTACATTTTCTATGATTGATTTCTCATCATTTAGGATGGTTAAGTGTTGAGAGAAGTAACCTATCTTTACTTTTTCTGGAATTGTCACTCCTTCATCTTGCTTCACTATTTTTTTAAGCAACGTTGTTTTACCTGAGCCATTTTTTCCAATGATAGCAACTTTATCTCCTCCATATAAATATAAGCTAAAGGGTTCCCAGAGCTTACGTTCTTCAATCTCTCCCTTAATATTTTCAGCACGTAATACAGATTGGTTTGTTAAGTTTTCTTCATTTAACATATCCATCTTAATTTCAGGCAGCTCTTTCACCTTGTCAACCTTATCCAATTGTTCCAGTCTTGTTTCTAAAGCTTTTGCCGAACTTCTCAGCTTTTTCTGTATGTTGGCGTAGTGGGTTTTAGCACCCACTATTCTCGCTTCAGATGAACTTAGATTCTTAGGTTTTTTTGTTGCTCGTTGAGCTCTTTCTTCTTTTTGACGTATTGCTCTTTCTAATTTTTGTTTCTCACGTTCATACTTTTCAAATTCAGTTTGTTTTTGTTTTTTAAGTATTTCTTTTTGCTTTGCATATTCATCATAATTTCCTTTAAATATTTTTAACGTATTTTTTTCAATTTCCCATATGTCAGTACATACATTATTTAAAAATGTCCGATCATGAGATACTACGACAGCTGCTCCTTGATAGTTTCTTATCTTTTTTTCTAGCCAAGCAATTCTTTCCGTATCTAAGTGTGTTGTCGGTTCATCTAAAAGCAGTAAGCCTGGATTCCCATTGAATGCGTTCTGTAAATATTGCTGTGTTATTTCGCCACCACTTTTCTCCAATCTTGATTCTTTAAATTGTGGCACTAATTTCACAGAGGTAAAAGGAGAGATATTACCTTCATCAGGTAATTCTTCACCTGTAATAATTTTTAATAGGCTTGTTTTTCCTGTTCCATTCCTACCTACTAAGCCTATACGTTGATTATCATGCACTTGTATTAAATCAATATCAAATAGCACTCTGTCATGTAATTGTTTTTTGATTGATGTTCCTTCAAATAATAGCATAATCCCATCTC
>NZ_JAESKI010000033.1:0-1389 GCF_017892065.1 Staphylococcus sp. GDY8P120P
ATAAGTAGAAATGGTAAAAACATTGTATAGCATTTTACACAGGAGTCTGGACTTGACTGAGTTTAGATAAAGTCCGTATAATTGTGTAAAAGTAAAAAGGCCATATAACAGTCCTTTTACGGTACAATGTTTTTAACGACAAAAACATACCCAGGAGGACTTTTACATGACCCAAGTACATTTTACACTGAAAAGCGAAGAGATTCAAAGCATTATTGAATATTCTGTAAAGGATGACGTTTCTAAAAATATTTTAACAACGGTATTTAATCAACTAATGGAAAATCAACGAACAGAATATATTCAAGCAAAAGAATATGAACGAACAGAAAACCGACAAAGTCAACGAAATGGCTATTATGAGCGCAGCTTTACGACACGTGTAGGCACGCTAGAATTAAAAGTACCCAGAACACGTGATGGTGAATTTTCACCGACGGTGTTTGAGCGTTATCAGCGAAATGAAAAGGCACTGCTCGCTTCAATGCTTGAGATGTATGTTTCAGGCGTTTCGACACGTAAAGTTTCAAAGATTGTTGAAGAGCTATGTGGAAAATCGGTATCGAAATCTTTTGTTTCTAGCCTGACTGAGCAGTTAGACCCGATGGTCAACGAATGGCAGAACCGTTCACTCTCAGGTACGAGTTATCCTTATCTGATGACTGATGTTCTCTACATAAAAGTCCGTGAGGACCATCGAGTGCTTTCTAAAAGCTGCCATATTGCGATCGGGATAACAGAAGGTGGTGATCGTGAAATCATTGGCTTCATGATCCAAAATGAAGAAAGTGATGACACATGGTCCATCTTCTTTGAATACTTAAAAGAACGCGGTCTACAGGGGACAGAACTCATCATTTCTGATGCCCATAAAGGCCTAGTGTCTGCAATTCGTAAGTCATTTACCAACGCAAGTTGGCAGAGATGCCAGGTCCATTTTTTAAGAAACATCTTCAGTTCCATTCCAAAAAAGAATTCAAAACCGTTTAGAGAAGCAGTAAAAGCGATCTTTAAGTTTACGGATATTGAACTCGCTCGAACAGCTAAGAATGCCTTAGTCGGTGAATATATCGACCAGTCTAAATATTCAAAAGCTTGCGCATCATTGGATGATGGATTCGAAGACGCCTTTCAATATACCGTACAAGGAAATTCCCACAATCGACTAAAGAGTACCAATCTAATTGAACGACTGAATCAAGAAGTACGCAGAAGAGAAAAGATTATTCGCATCTTCCCCAATCAAACATCAGCCAATCGCTTAATTGGAGCCGTTCTTATGGACCTACATGATGAATGGATTTATTCTTCAAGAAAATACATCAATTTTGATAAGTAGAAATGGTAAAAACATTGTATAGCATTTTACACAGGAGTCTGGACTTGACT
>NZ_JAESKI010000034.1:0-24617 GCF_017892065.1 Staphylococcus sp. GDY8P120P
TCTATTGTATAAGCGACTATTTTCATAGAAAAAACACCTCCGTTTAAATTCATTTTATACGAATTCAACGAAAGTGTTTTTATTTTATTCCCACAATTTGGGGTCAGTTCAATTTATTATGCCTCACTTTTTTCTTTCATTTATATCAGTTTATTTATGTTTATCGTTTGCCCACCACAATGCTTCATTAGGGTGATTAGTGTAATAGTCGTGCGCTTCATCACTTTGTACATTGGGATAAGAGCCTTTCAGCGATTTACCAGCTGTACTGACATGTAACAACGAAATGACAATAACGCCCACTACACTCATTGCTGCTAAGTAATAAGCTGGCGAAAGCGGGTCTCCTGTTTTTGCAACTAGTGAAGATGCTATTAACGGTGTGGTGCCACCAAACAGTGAAACTGACACATTAAATGTTACTGCTAACGTTCTATACCTAATATGTGTGTAGAACATAGTTGGTAATGAACCCGGCATCGTTCCTTCATACGTAGATAAGAAAAAGCCTAAAATGAATATACCTAACACAATTAAGATTAATGAACTTGATTGAAACAGTGAAAATGCCACAGTGCTGAAAATAGCTGTACCAATTAATCCAATCAAGAAAACTTTTTTCTCTCCAATTCGATCTGCAACCCTACCAAATGTTAAAGCTAATGGTATCATAAACGCCATAACAAGCGTTATAAGCACAGACACTGTTGTACTATCTAATTTAATAATCTGTTGTAAATAAGATGGCATATACGAAGTTACCATGTAATTCGTACAATTAAAGAATGCAACAGCTACGAAACACACAATAATATCTTTGTAATAATACCGTACAATGGTGAAGAGTCCAATATTATCACGCTTAGGTTGTGTTGCAATTTCATTTTCATATACAGGTGACTCTTCTAATTTTCTTCTTAAATAAAAACCAAATATACCTAAAAACAGTCCTAAAATAAATGGAATTCTCCAACCCCATGTTGTCATTTGTTCATCATTTAAAAAGAAAAATAGCAAGCCGCTTAAAACTGAAGCAGCGATATAACCAGATAGTGTACCGATTTCTAATCCTGAGCCAAGTGTATTTCTTGTTTTATCTGGTGAAGATTCTGCAACGTATACCATGGCACCTGCATACTCTCCGCCCGTAGAAAAACCTTGAAGTACCCTACCTAATAAAAGCAAAATGGGAGCCCAAACACCTATTTGATCATAAGTGGGTAATAAACCAATCAGCAATGTAGAAAATGCCATCATAATAATGGTTGTCGTCAAAACGACTTTCCTGCCAAATTTATCACCAATCATACCAAATATAATACCGCCTACAGGCCTTAATAAAAAAGCAATTGCAAATGTGGCAAATGTGAATATCGTTTTAAGTTGATCATTTTCGACTGAACTAAAAAAGTTTTGTCCTAAGATAACTGCTAAATAGGAATAAAGTCCAAAATCGAACCATTCCATAGCATTACCTATGCCAGTCGCAAAAACAGTTTTTTTAGCGGTCCTGGGATTTACTTTGTTTATATTACGTTCATCGAAATCCTTTTCATAATCCATGACTATGTCACTCCCTTAACATGTTAACTTATTATACTTAGTTAAGTGAGTATGTCAAATTGATTCATAGTTTTTTATTTTCAATTTTTAATTTTTATACAAAAATCGGAAACATCTTTTAAAATAATAAAATTTATTTTATCCTTAAATTTTTTATCATTTTCTATAATTAATAAACAGCGCCTAATTCATTCTTCAAAACAATAATCTTAACTTTATCGTTTTGATTTTTTATAACTAATTTGTTTTTATTTTCAAAGTCAAACTTAATAAATTCATATACCTCAACTACTTCAACATAATTCACTTTATAGGATGCCCAGTTGAGTTTGTTGTGCACCAATGCAATCTGAACAATCATTTGGCCGGGCGCAATATACTGATGTATAGGATTTACATCGTTAACAAGAGATAAATATGTCTCTATTTGTTTTGGTAATATCTCTATCATTTTATACCCTCTCCAAAAATGTTTGTTTAATATATATACATTTCACTCTATTTTTATTTATTTTCATTTCAAAAACATATTTGACAAATTGTCTTACCCTTTTCTGCTCAATCAATGATAATTGAACATCGTAAGTCATCTCAGTTTTCAAGGCATGTAAATATTCTATTTCTGTTGATTTCAATAACAGATTACGTGCAATAAATGGTTGGAACAATTCAAATTCAGGCCACAAACTTGCGCAATATAATGGCGATATGAAGTTTTCTAACTTTTGCTCAAATAATTGATTATAAGCAACGACGTCGCCTTTATGAAATACCATTTGTTTGTCTTCATGACCATCTTTCAAATAATGTTGCATTGCCCATACCTCCTCCAATGCCCATTGTAGCTATTGTTCTATATTTATGTTGCATATAAAATAACCTAGCAACAAGTGCAGCGCCACTTGCACCATAAGGGTGCCCAGTTGCAATCGCACCACCATAGATGTTTAACTTTTCATCTGAAATGTGCAATGCCTTTTGGCTCGCTAATACTTGGGAGGCAAATGCTTCATTCAATTCAACTGCATCAATATCTTTTACAGAAAATGCTTGTTTGGCTAACAAATTTTTTACAGCAGGCACGGGTCCTATGCCCAATACATTTGGGTCTACTCCGGTGCTTACATGATCAACAAATGCTAAACCAGTATATAATCCGTATGATTCAGCCACTGATTTTTCCATTACCAACAATAATACGGCGCCGTCGTTTTTCATACAACAATTACCAGCAGTGATAGTTCCATTTACTAATAATGGCTTTAAACGACTCAAGACGCGTTGATTTAACTGTGGTTTAATACTCTCATCATATTGAAATATGCCCCCCTTTATCTTAAATGGTAGTATTTCTTGGGGAATAAGGTTTTGATTATATGCTTCAATCGTTTTTTGATGACTTTGCCACGCAAAGGTATCTTGTTCAATTCGAGATATATCGTATTGTTCAGCTACATTTTCGGCCGCTTGTATCATAGAAGGATCTTGGGATTCTGGTGCGAATGGTGCTCTTTCGTAAAATTCCGGCAGATGTGTATCATAGAGAGATTGAGGGCGTTTGATTTTCCAAGGTGCTCTACTTGTACTTTCTACACCGCCCGCAATATATACTGTGCCAGCCCCTGCTTGAACCATTCTGCAAGCTTGATTCACTGCTTCTAACCCTGAACCACATTGGCGATCAATTGTCATACCTGGTATTTGGTGCTTGAGTCCTGCTTCCAATAATGCTTTCCGAGCTATATTACCACCGTTTCCTACCACATTTCCTAATATAACATCATCGACATTGTCCATAATGCTGGTATAGTGTGTATTAAAATAGCTAAATAATGGTTTCAATAACCCTTCTGGCTCTATATGTCTCATTTTACCACCATATTTTCCAAATGCAGTACGTTTGGCTGCAACGATAACTGCTTCTTTCATTTACAATTCTCCCTTTAAATAATATTGTTTCATATGACTACGCGCAATTTTACCACTTTGCGTATACAACATGCGTTTAACTTTAAATATTTTAGAAGGAATTTGATATCGAGCTAAACGTTGCATCATTAATGATTTAAAGTACTTATAGGTCACTTCTTCATCCCCTGTATACAGTAATACAGCAATTTCTCCAAATTTTGAATGTGTTTCATTTATGACGATTACTTCATCAAATATATGTAATTGTTGTGCACTGTTTTCAATTTCAGAAGGATAAACATTGCGTCCACCAATAATCATACGGTCATGTTTTCTACCGCGTAAGTATAAATAGCCATTGTTATCATAAAAAGCGAAGTCACCTGTTTCAATCCAAGTATAGTAACATATCCCTTCTTCAACATAACCACTAAAAGCCAATTCACTTGTATCTTTAATACACCTATGCCTAATTCATCGGGTTGATCAACATTCATTTTTACACTTTGGAATAATTTTCCAACTGATTCTGATGGTGCGCTATTATTAAAGTTATAACTTATAAAACTAGCTTCTGATGTCCCAAAGAATTCTATTAAATCACTATTAGGAAAAAATGTGTTAACCCGTTGACGATGATATAATGTCAGTTTATCTCCCGTACTCAAAATATAATGATTTCCTTTTATACATATTTGAGTTGAAAGACAAGCTTGTATCATCGTCGGAACTAGAAAACAAGCTATATTGTCTAGTCTCCCTTGTATATTTTTCATTATATTTTCAGCGGCAAAATATTGTTGCCCAATAAAAGCTCTTCATGTATATAAAGCGTAAATACAAGCATATAATGATAACGAGTGTGATAAAGGCCCAGGTGCAATGATGGTACCAATTGCCCTTTCGAATAATTGCTCATTTTCAATAAATGACTTAACCCAAGATTTTTCTCCTCTATAATAGGCTTTTGGTATCCCAGTCGTTCCAGATGTAAAACCAATATGCAATAAGTCTTCATTAAAGTCCAATTTATCATTGTTGGCTTTAGTATGTATTAAGTGATGGTCTTCATACATCAAATAAGGGATTCCATATTTTTCTACTAAATTATTAATCTGTTCTTTCGTCCATCGATAATCAAAAACACACGGGACACAATCCCTTTTTAATAATGCTAAATATAAGGAAATTGTGGTTTGGGGGTTTTGAATAACCAATCCAACAAAGCTATGTTTGGGTATAGACCAAAATAATGTGCTTTTTATTTTCATGTCATTTTCTAATTCAGCATAAGTCATATGTTGTGCATTAAATGTCAGTGCTATGTGATGTGGTTGAGTTCTAGCTTGATTTTCCACTTTTTCTAAAATCTCCAACGTTATGACAACTCCCTTTGTTAACTTTTATACAAAATATATTAACATTTAATATATAAGATGCTATAACAAAAACACTTGGGTTTTAAATGACAAGTTTATCCCAAAAATTTAAAAGTTTCTCAAACTTTTTATCATTTATACCTTAAAAGTTTAAAAAATAGATAGAAAATGGGTAATAATCCCATTTTTTTCAAATAAAGAGAACAAATGAAATACCAATAAAAACAAGATAATTTGCTAAAGATACGTTGTGGTCCAATATGAACTATTGCCTTATTTATATGCTTTATTGATAAATGCTCTTTTATTTGAATTAGCTCATACAAAATAGGTAAGTTTCAGTCGTTTTATCTACTGAATTTAGCATACATGTTCATTCTGTATAACAATGTAGTATCTAGGTTTGTTATATGGTTGCTTTTAATTTGTATATCTACACATTTAACCATTAGCGAAAAAAATGGAGAAGAAATCTAATTTTTAATAAGATTTCTTCTCCGTCCTATTGTATAAATCACATACGATTATCGTAATCAATGTAAGAAATGTTAACTATTATTCTAAATTAGCATGATTTCGTTGCATTGTTTCTTCATCGACTTTAAGTTCTTTCATTAAATCAAGTACGATACTGTCTAGAAAAACTTGTGCAGCTTGTTCGAAAAGGCTTCCTAAGGGTTGTGATGATCCCTCTGCGTCATACTTTGTTCCAGCAGGCAATTCTATCACTGTATTAGCAAGTGCTCCAATAGCTGAACTTGGGTTTGTGGATAATAACACAACTTCTGCATCTACCGACTTAGCTTTTTCCACTAATAATCTCAAATGTTCCGTTGAACCTGAGCCTGAAATAACGATAAACAAATCATTTTCAGTAATCGAAGGTGTTGTCGATTCACCAATAACGTAGGCGTATTTTCCAAGCTGGTTCAAGCGCATCGCAAAGCTATTTGCTACAAACCCTGAACGTCCTTTGCCTGCTACAAATACATGATTTGCTTTAATCACTTGTGATAAAAACGCCTGTGCTTCACTATCTCTCACGTGTGAAAGTGTATGATCTAATTCATCTAAGATTAAACGATAATTTGTAATTTCAGTCATACTATCTGCCTTCAATCGCATCTTTACATTGTTTTGCAGCTGCTACTGGATCGTCTGCATTTGCGATACCGCCGCCAACGACAACTAAATCTGGCTCTTCTGCCACTACTTCCTTAATTGTATCAGGTTTAATACCACCAATTACTGCTACTTTAGAGTTTGTAATTACTGACTTCACCTGGCGTAAACTTTCCAATGGAGACTTGCCTTCAGCTTGTAAGTCATAACCAGTATGCACTGCGATATAATCTGCGCCTAATTCATCAAGTTCTTTAGCACGTTTTTGTAAATCTTGCACTGCAATCATATCCACTAATAATTCTTTATCATTTTTATGTGCTTCTTCTACTGCAGCTTTGATTGATGCATCTTCTGCAACTCCTAAAATAGTAACGACGTCAGCACCAAATTTAACCGCTTGGCTCACTTCATAATCTGCCGCATCCATAATTTTAAGGTCAGCTAACACTTTAACACCATCAATATTATCATTTAAATGTTGTACCGCTGGCAAACCTTCATTAATAACGATTGGCGTACCAATTTCTACGATATCTACATAATCTTTAACTTTATTTGCAAGCTCTGTAGCTTGCTCTTTATTTAATAAATCAATTGCTAGTTGTAATTCCAATATGATCATCCCTTCTTGAATTAATTATAGCCATGATATACATGAGCTAATTTACTTTATTTAAAAACTTACACATATACATGTTTACCCATTCAGAGATGATTTAAACTGAAAGTTTAAAAGCGTGGTGCCGCTTCATCGTCTACATAAATTTCTACATCTGGATGTGCGTGTAAAATTGTAGCAGGTACTTGTTTATCCACTTCATTTTTCGCTAATTGTTCTATTGCTGCCCTTTTTTTCTCGCCAAAAGCCAATAAAATAATTCTTTTTGCTTTCAAAATAGAAGCTAGACCCATTGACACAGCTTGTTTTGGCACTTCATCTTCATTATCAAAATAACGACTATTCGCGTTAATTGTACTTTCAGTCAAATTAACGACTTGAGTCGTACTATTCATATCTGTACCTGGCTCGTTAAAGCCGATATGACCATTTTCCCCAATACCTAAAATTTGAATATCTACTGGTCCTTGTTGGTTGATTAAATCTTCATATCTTTTAGTTTCCGCTGCTAAGTCATCTGCGTCACCGTTCGGGACATGAATCAAAGATTGCGTAAAATATGGATAACGCTCAAATAAAATATCATTCATATAACGGTGATAACTTTGTTCATGTGATGCCGACAATCCGACATATTCATCTAAATTAAATGTTTCGATACCTGAAACATCTAATTGGTTCTTTTTGAGCAAATCTACTAAAAATGCATACACATCAACCATAGTTCCACCTGTAGCTAAGCCTAATTTACTGTGTGATTGTTGGCTCATTTGTTTAAATAATTCACATGCAACATAAAATGAAGCATAGTCACGGGATCCTAAATTTGTAATTTTCATTTACCGTTGCCCTCCTTATGTCATTGATTTTTGTTTGCAACAAATAAAACATTATTATACTTCTTATTATACGTTTTTTCTATATTTTTTACAGAAAATGAATCCCCAATAATTTCCCATTATAAATTTTAAGCTCAAAATACCAAATGAGCAGACTGATACATTTTTCAAGGCTTTTTTAGTAAAATAGAAAGATAATCAAAATATTACGTACAAATCTAAGATAAAATTCATTTTTCAGGTAGAAAATGTGTTTAAGTCAGTTTACACTAAAGGTTAGACTGATTATTTTCAATGACACTTGTTTAAAACAATTGATATCATAAAAGTTTTGGGGTTTGGAATCAAGGAGGCAAAAGTTTGGAACAAATAATTGATGAAAAAGTACAAACATTACTATCTTCATATGAAGATAAACCTGTGTATTTACATGTCGAAACGACTAACGGCGCATACGCTGCTCACTTTGACCAACGTGTATTTAACGCAGGCACTTTTTTAAGAAACATTCAAGTAACTTTTGAACATGCACAGCTTAAAGGCGGCAATAAAGACCCGTATCGCGTAGGATTAAAATTGAAAGATGGCGGTTGGGTCTATGTGCAAGGTTTAACACATTATGAAATAAATGAGCATGGTGAGCTTCTATTAGCTGGCTTTAATTATGAAGGACAATTGGCGGCAGCATTAGAAATAAGTACTCAACCATTTAACGCATAAGGAGGATGAATCATGACAGAGGAGTGCCATGTATTAGTTATTTTTCCACATCCAGATGATGAATCATTCTCATCTGCAGGCACATTAGCACGTTATATAGATAACGGCGTACCAGTCACATACGCTTGTTTAACACTAGGTCAAATGGGACGAAATTTAGGTAATCCACCATTTGCCACACGTGAATCTTTACCAGATATTCGTGAAAAAGAATTAGAGAATGCAATGGAAGCAATTGGTATAACTGATTTACGTAAAATGGGTTTGCGTGACAAAACGGTAGAATTTGAACCACATGATGAAATGGACGAGATGATAAAATCATTAATCGATGAATTAAACCCATCAGTGATCATTTCATTCTATCCTCAATTCGCAGTGCATCCTGACCATGAAGCTACTGCAGAAGCAGTTGTTAGAACTGTTGGACGCATGAAAGCAGCGGAAAGACCCCGTCTACAACTTGTTGCATTTAGTAATGACGCACCCGAAAAATTAGGTGAACCAGACATTCTAAATGAGATCAGTGATTATAAAGAGGTTAAACTTCGTGCATTTGAAGCGCACGCATCTCAAACAGGGCCATTTTTGAAACAACTTGCTACACCTGATGTATCTGGAGAAGCGCAAAGCTTTTTAGAAGTTGAACCTTATTGGACTTATAACTTTGAATCTTAAGTGGAGGCAATATCATGACAGAATTTGATTTATCAACTCGAGAAGGTCGATGGAAACATTTTGGCTCTGTTGACCCAATCGAAGGGACAAAACCAACCGTTAAAGAAGAAATGAAAGATTTACAAAGCACAAACAAAAATTTCTTGTTTGAAATTGAAGAAGTAGGTATTAAAAATCTTGTATATCCGGTATTAGTAGATCGTTTTCAAACAGCTGGAAATTTCAGTTTTTCAACAAGTCTTAATCAAGATGAAAAAGGTATTAACATGAGTCGTATCTTAGAAAGTGTTGAAAAGCATTATGACAATGGTATTGAATTAGATTTCGATTCTTTATATCGTCTTTTACGAAGTTTGCAAGAACGCATGGAACAAAACGCTGCCGGACTTGATGTATCAGCTAAATGGTTCTTTGATCGTCATAGCCCAATTACAAATATTAAAGCTGTAGGTCATGCAGATGTAACTTATGGTATGGCTATAGATAAAGAAAACGTTACACGTAAAGAAATTACACTTCAAGTCGCAGTGACAACACTTTGCCCTTGCTCAAAAGAAATCAGCGAATACTCAGCACACAACCAACGTGGTATTGTAACTGTTAAAGCTTATTTAAGTAAAGACGCTAATTTAACAGATGATTATAAAGAAAAAATCTTAGATGCCATGGAAGCCAATGCAAGCTCCATACTTTACCCTATATTAAAACGTCCAGATGAAAAAAGTGTTACAGAACACGCTTATGAAAACCCTAGATTTGTCGAAGACTTAATCCGTCTGATTGCTGCAGATTTAGTCGATTTTGATTGGATTGAAGGTTTTGACATTGAATGTAGAAATGAAGAATCAATTCATCAACATGATGCTTTTGCAAAATTAAAATACAGAAGATAACGCTATGAAATAAAATGGATGATAAGTGGAAAATATTTTTAGAGTCGACTATATCGACTCATATTATTATGCATCAATAACGATATATGAAAAGTAACGCTTTAGAAGACATCATTTTTATAGACTATCAGAGACCCAGCTGGGTCTCTTTTTTTATTTAATGCATTGCAATATTAAATATAAGGTTTAAAATTTTATAGCAAATATCCCAAAATGACACCTTATTATAAAATATTAATAACCATAACTCTATTTACAATGAGTAACAATATGAACTATATATGTCTTACTAAAAATAAACGTCCCACCCATATAAACATACTTAAATAAGACTACTTTGAACAACAATTATAAGCGGCGTAGGATATTTTTAGATAATATGTATCTTCAAATTGGGAATTTTTGGAATACCAACATAGGGTTTCTATTTTTATTGTAGTGTACGCCAACAGTTAAATTTAAAATTTCAACTGTTGAGACTTGACTCCTTTTGAACAGAAAAACATTTTAATTTTGTATACGGATATGGGTGCCCCATTTCTTAACCCTTATTTAATCTACTTTCAAAATATTTTGTCAATGTAAATATTGCACTATATAAATTAATTTTTCTCCCAATCATTAATCAAATGTATAATAGTAAAATTTTAATGGTTCATTTAAAAATATTACTACTAAATACGTCCATATATAACTAATTATAAAATATTGTGTATTAACTGTTAAATTTTATTAATGTTCTATATACAATTTTCATATTAAAATAATGACTGTAGTAGTTTGAAATTAATTTTTATTTGATGTAAGTGGTGAAAAAGACAAAATGGATTACAATTTAAATATATATTATACTACGCATGCCCCGCTTAACCAATTAAGCAAACGACACTGCTTCAATATTTTTTTAATATTAGAAGGCACTTTAATCATTTTAAAAAACAATACTTTTCATCATTTTAAAGTGGGCGATATATTTCATATCCACGACTACGAATGCGTTAAACATATCTCTTTTAATGGCACTTTAATTTGCTTATCTATCAATAATTTTTATTATTATCAGTGCAGCTCTCACCAAAACGATAAAAATAATACATATATCCCAGAGAAATACGATTTACACATCCAATTTTCCGATATGATTAAGGCGATTCAACATAAATCCAACCACCGTTTTAATCAATCCATCAATCGATTAATCAAAAGTATTTATGTTTTAGATTATGGCGCTTCTCAATACACTGAAATTCAAAATAATTATAAACATCGTTTAATTAAAGACGTGGTTCATTATGTAAACACACATTTAACCACGAAAGTCTCTTGCCAACAAATCGCTAATCAATTTTTTGTAAATAATAGTTTTTTATCAAGAGAATTTTCAGCATTGATGGGTTGCAAACTATCTAACTATATAACGTCTTCTAAAATCCACGCTTCCATTTGTGATTTACTTGAAGACGATCAATTAAATACAATACAACAGCGTTATGGTTTTCGTACTCAAGATGATTATTGCTATCTTTTTAAACGTTTTATAGGTTATCAACCTTCTGAGATTCATAAGTATAGAAACCCATGGCGTGATATCCAACACATAACATTCGATTTCAATCATCGTTATCAAACTAAGGTGTAAATGTCATTTTAAAAAGGGTGTGATAATATGAACACAATTATTTATGAAGAAAAAAGAGGTCTCATAAATAAAGTAGTAAAACAGAATTTGAACCTTACTATATCTGAGATTATTATTTTAGATAAATTACGCTACCTTAATAAACGCAAAATGAATGCATTAGATTTAAAGAAACAATTACAAGTTCAAAACTCACCTATCTCTATGCAAATCAACCATTTCATAGAACTCAATCTTTTAAAAAAATCAAGAGACCAATACGATGAAAGATGTATCTACTTACACGACATCGACTTAGAAAAAATCAAACACATTATTGAACAATACCATTTAATTGTTGATTCAATGCTTCATTCGTCATCTTAATTAACATACCAAAAAGGAGAGCATATAAAATGAATCGTCATTAAAAATGACTTTGATTTTATATGCTCTCCTTTAAAAACTTGATTATTTTCCATAAAAAAATAGATATGCTATTATCCGTTTTAATATCACTGCAACCTAATGCGTAATGGATATGCTATACGTGCTATTTCAAGTGTTCATATGGACTATTATTCGCAAAAGCAATGATTTGCTCCACAAATAATCTCGCGCGTAATTGAAATTCTTCATTATCTAAATAATATGTAGCATCATCCAATTTATTATAATCCGTATCATGCGTCGCAATTTGTGTTGGCACTGCAATACCAAGTAACGAACGTACAATCAGACGTAAATGGGATAGTGGTTCAGCACTTACAATGCCACCACTGTTCCCTATTAAGCCAACTGGTTTCATTTTAAAGTCATCCATCGTTAAATGGTCTAGTGCGTTTTTTAAAATACCAGAATACGACCCATGATAATTTGGTGTACCTAAAACAAAGAAATCTGCTTCTCTAGCTTTAGTTTGTAGCATTTTCAAGTTATTTTTATATACTTCGCTTGGCTTAGATACGCCAGAAACATCAAGTTGATGAATGGGTTGCTCTGCCAGATCAAATATTTCCGCTTCAAAAGATTGGTCTTTAAAATGACCTTTCAAATAATGAGCCAGTGCATTAGTATGAGAGCCCATTTTAGCACTACCAACAATGATTAATCCTTTCATTCCCTCTTTCACCTCATGCTATATTTTGTTGTTTTCTTTAAGTAACGTCATAATTGCTTTTCCTACACCACTTTGTTCATTAGAATCTGTTTGGTATTTCGCAATCGCTTTAACTTCTGGCGCTGCATTATCCATAGCGACTGAATAGCCGACACGCTCTAACATAGATACATCATTCATGTTATCACCAATCGCCATAACATTTTCCATATCAATATTCAGGCGTTCTGCAATCGTGTTTAATGCGATGCCTTTTTGAGCATCTGAATGTGTAATTTCAATATTCCCTCTAGAAGAAGAAGAAACTGCTAAACTTCCAGATTGCGCTAAAATTTCACTAACTCGATCAATTTTTTCTAAATCACTATCAAATGCTAATATTTTCATGACGATTTCACCTGGAGTATCCTCAATTTTGTCGTAATTATCAACAACTTTTAAAGTCCCGTTATCTATACGTTTTTGAATACCACTTTTTATTTTTTCAACATCAGCCTCTTGGCCCGCGCGTTGAGCGATATCAATATAAATTTCTAAGTCACGTAATGGGTTTTCTGTGTAAATACCCAAATTAGTATATACTTGGTAAAAAATATTTTCTTTATTTAGTTCATCAGTAATTCGATTAATGAGTTCTCTATTTAAATTTGAAGTACTCATAATATTAAATGATTCATCTCGTACTTCTGCACCATTCAAACATATATAGGGCACTTTTAAATCAGTTTGATTGATTGGTGCATTGGCTTCATAAAATGCACGCCCAGTAGCGATAACTACCGTAATACCGTGTGATTGTGCATATTTGATAGCTCGAATATTTTCATCTGATATTTCGTGCGCAGCGTTCAATAATGTACCATCCATGTCTGTTGCAATTAAATTTATCATTTATTTACCCCGTTTCATCTATATCTCAAAATTACACATCTATCATTTGCCACAATTTTGTAACACATTTCATATTCTACCAAATGTTTCATTATTTGTATTATCCTCTGTTCGTATGAGTTTTTTCTTTTGTCTAATATCTTTAAAAAATACTTTTAACAATTCACTACATTCTTCTTCTAATATGCCGGTTTTAACGTTTGCTCGATGGTTAAATCTAGATTCCTGTAAGAGGTCCATAAGACTCCCTGCACAGCCACCTTTTGGGTCCTTTGCTCCGTATATGACTTCAGGAATACGACTCATCACTATAGAACCTGAACACATTACACAAGGTTCCAAAGTAATGTAAAGTTTACACCCTTCTAATCTCCAACTTTTAAGATATTGAGATGCCTTTTGAATAGCGATATGTTCAGCATGTGCTGTAGGGTTTTGAGTACTTTCTCGCAAATTGTGTGCTCGTGAAATCACTTCTCCATCTCTCACAATAATTGCTCCAATCGGTACTTCTCCGATATTGGCAGCCTTTTTAGCCTCTTCAATCGCTATTTTCATATAAAATTGGTCAGTTAACATGTGTCTATCACCTCACATATGGTACAATATTTATTGTCTATTTTAACATTGGAGCGGTAAAAACATGAAAAAACAATTTATTGCTGTAGAAGGCCCGATTGGCGTCGGTAAATCTTCGTTAGCACATAAACTTAGCCAAACTTTTAATTATTATGAAGAAAAAGAAATTGTAAACGAAAACCCCTTTTTATCTGATTTCTATGAAGATATCTCCAAGTGGAGCTTCCAAACAGAAATGTTCTTTTTATGCAATCGTTATAAACAATTTCAAGATCTTGCATCAATTTCTACTGGCATCGTCAGTGACTATCATATTTATAAAAATAAAATATTTGCAAATAACACTTTAACTCCTACTGAATTTAGCAAGTTTTCAAGAATTTATGATATTTTAACTGAAGACTTAGAAATGCCTAATATCATCATCTTTTTAGATGCTGATTTAGAAGTTTTAAAAAAACGTATTGCATTACGTAATCGTAGTTTCGAACACCAGATCGAAGATGACTATTTGCTTAATCTAAAACGAGATTACAATGCCTATTATAGTTCATTAGAAGCAGACGGCGAGCGCGTTATTCACATAGATACAACTGATTTAGACTTTATGAAACAAGAAAATGATTATAACTATATATTAAACTTAGTGAAACCATTGATCGGAGGAAATGAGCATGAATAAATACGGTATACCTCAAGATGCTGTAATTACAATCGCTGGTACAGTCGGCGTTGGTAAATCTACATTAACCAAGGCATTAGCTAAAAGGTTGAATTTCAGAACATCTTTTGAAAATGTAGACCAAAATCCCTATCTAGATAAATTTTATAATGACTTTGAACGTTGGAGCTTTCATTTACAAATTTACTTTTTAGCGGAACGTTTTAAAGAACAAAAACGTATGTTTGAATACGGTGGCGGCTTTATCCAAGATCGCTCTATCTATGAAGACGTGGACATCTTTGCTAAAATGCATGAAGAACAAGGCACTATGAGCCCAGAGGACTTCAATACGTATTCAGAATTATTTAATGCAATGGTCATGACTCCTTACTTCCCTAAACCAGATGTGCTTATCTACTTAGAATGTGACTATGACGAAGTCATTGATCGTATTAAACAACGTGGCCGTCAAATGGAAATTGAAACGGATCCTGAATATTGGCAGAAATTATTTCAACGTTATGAAGATTGGATTAGTGAATTCAATGCTTGTCCAGTCGTTAGAGTAAATATCAATGAGTATGATTTACATTCAAATCCCGAATCGTTAAACCCAGTGATTGATAAGATCCGTCATATCATTGATACTTATCGTAGTGTTGACCAACGCTAGTTTGGTTAATTAAACACATCCGACAGCTATTCACAATTCGGATTCAAATATGTTATAAACCATAGCTAACGTAATACAGATGTATATTGATTTTATAGTTTCTAACGCTCTTTGCCAATACTTGGTGAGAGAAGCAGAAACCATATTTTTATAAAATAATTTTGTTGTTCTACTTTGGCAAAAATGACTAGAAAAAATATAAACGCTGCTAAGATTGCGAGCTACAATTCATATGTAGTGTGCTATTAGAGCCCAGTAGACTACATAAACTTAGACTCATGCATAAGTGCTACTAAGCTTCGTAAATGAAGAAGTAGCACTTTATTATATTTTCATTTCAGCCATCTGCAGCTGATATCATAAGCAATGTCAAAACATTGCTTATTTTTGAACCTCTTTTTATTTAAACAGCGTAAATATGCTATAACTGATGCAAAAGCATAGACTTGCATTTACTCTATATGATTTCTATAAATAATTTTTTCTATTTCATCTTCATCAACGTATTTACTAAAATAATATTCATCTGTTTGACTGAGTCCAAATGCACTTGCTTTATCTTCGTCTTCTGTGCCTATATACAATTGGCCATCCACGTCTTGGTACAAGTCAAATATGGCACCACTATATCTCGCTTCTTGATAGAGTTCATACAATTCATCAATATCATCTCTTGCTACATGTTTGTAATATAAAGTGTGCGTCGTGTGACGATTGGTTTGCGCTTCAAAACCAAATGCCGTCGCTTGTTCATCTTCAGTTACTAATAACACTTCATTACTTACGATTTCTACAACTTTATAAATTTCTCCGCGATAATCTGCATATTTCCCATCAATCATTCAATCACCCCCATACGTTTCAAATAAAAAAATCATAATATACGTTACGTATATTATGACATATTTTATATACCTATCCTATTATTTTAATACATCTACAATATCATTTACATTGTCAAAAATGTAATCTGCTTTAGCAAATTCTTCTTCTAACCCAACGCCTGTTAAAACCGCAATTTTTAAGCCTAATTGTGCATTTACACCTGTTTGAATATCGTTAGCAGTATCCCCGACAATAGCAACATCTTTAGGATCTACTTCATATCTATAAAATAGCGAATTGAGTACTTCTGGGTTTGGTTTTTCTACTGCATCTGCTTCTGTAGAAATTACAATATCAAAAAAACGCTCAAATTGTGTATATTCTAAAAATTGTTCTACGCCCTTTTTAGAATCGCTTGTAACAATCCCCATTTTATAGCCTCTTTGTTGAAGTGTTTCTAAAGTTTCGTTAATTCCTTCTACTAATACATTTTCTGGGACTCTATTATCAACAAGTGTTTGGCTCCTTTGTTGTGCCCACTGCGTCACATCTTGATTTGCAATTTTACAAAATGCTTTAACCATCTCGTCTAATGCGCCCGATGCCATAATTGTCCCAGGTTGTATTTCACCGTCTACTACACCTAAATATGCATAACTTTCATCAATATTATTAATATCTTCTTTATATTTTTCCATAAAATCTTCTACTAATTGTAGTCCTATTTTCATCCAACTACGATCAAAATAGATAATTGTGCCATCTTTATCAAATAATATCCATTTCATGTTCTGAACAGCTCCTATGTATTAACAGTATGTATAATCTAATCTGCTTGTTTATTTTAATATAAAAATAGATTAAGGAACAAATTATGTACCTGATGCTAAGATTATTTACTGTGGTTTAAAATATTAACATCTCGGTAATGAGATATAGTAATAATAGCTAAAGAGGTGAAACCAATAATGTCAGATAAAAAAATTGAAGTCGAAACGATTTTTCGTGACCAGGATGGCGCCATTCCAAACAACGCTCAATATCCCTTATTATTATACAAAAATGTAATCAATGATGTGGACAGCCCTCTAGATATTTTAAAATTTAATAACTGGTTAAACACTTGGCGTGGGGGCATATTTCCAAAACATCACTATCATAGCAATACGCATGAAGTGTTAGTGGTTGTTTCAGGTAAAGCGACAGTTCAATTAGGTGGTGAAAATGGTCCTAAAACCGGTATTCAATATGGTGATGTTGTCATACTTCCAGCGGGATTCGGGCATAAACTTATTGATAGTCAAGACGCATTTGCTGTGATAGGTGCGTATCCAAACGGTGCTGATTATGACTTTTGTACTGGGCAACCGGATGAATGGCCTCAGAATTTAGAAAATATTAAAAGTGTAGGCTTACCTCAAACAGACCCAATATATGGCAATGATGGACCGCTATTTGGTTATTGGAAGTAATATTCTTTATAATTTCTGAATTTGTGTCGCATTGTTACATGTTATACAAAGATAATCTAACATGACTATGAGCTCAAACGTACCATTCATAAAAGCTATCTATTTAAATTAGCACCATATAAAATAATCAAATACCCATTCATTTTCCAATGAGATATCTGCTGCCTATATAAAATTCGAGGTTGAGACATTATTTTTATGCCCCAGCCTCGAATTTTGCATAACAATCGATTAGTTTTATATAAATTAATATCTAGGTACAACTACTCTCCAACCCTGTGGGTCTGCAAGTTTACCGCTTTGGATACCAGTATAATTGTCATATAAATCTTGTGTAATTTCACCTGTTTCGTTATTGTTAATAACGATTTCAGTGTTACCATATTTCAATTGACCTACTGGAGAAATAACTGCTGCAGTACCTGTACCAAATACTTCTGTCAGTTCACCTTTATGATGCGCTTCAATAAGTTCATCAATAGAAACGCGACGTTCTTCTACTTCATATCCTAAATTTTGTGCTAATTCAATTACTGTTTTACGCGTAATACCTGGCAAAATACTACCGTTTAATGCTGGTGTGACAAGTTTACCATTTTCTACAAAGAAGATATTCATGCTTCCTACTTCTTCTACATATTTTTGTTCCACACCATCTAACCACAATACTTGATCATATCCTTGCGCTGAGGCATTTGTTTGTGCTAATAAACTAGCAGCATAATTGCCTGCTACTTTAGCATGGCCTACGCCACCGCGTACTGCACGTACATATTCATCTTCCACATAAATTTTTGTTGGGCTTAATGATGCGCCACCATAGTATGAACCTGATGGAGATAAAATAATTAATAATTTATATGAATATGAAGGGCGGACGCCCAAGATACCTTCAGTAGCGAAAACATATGGACGTATGTATAATGACTGGCCTTCACCTTCTGGCACCCAATCACGTTCTATATCAACTAATTGTTTTAACCCTTCTAACAGTACCTCTTCATCAATTTTCGGCATATCCAAACGCGCCAATGAATTATTAATACGTTTAAAGTTCTCAGATGGACGGAATAGGTCTACTTCGCCATCATGTTTGTAAGCTTTCAAACCTTCAAATACTGCTTGGCCATAGTGTAATGCTTGAGCTGCTGGAGAAAGTTCAATTGGTCCGTAAGGCACAATCTTCAAATCATGCCATCCTTGATCAATATCGTAGTCGAAACTTAACATATAATCTGTGAAGTATTGTCCAAATCCTAATTGACTTGGATCTGGTTTTTCTTTAAGTGTTTCACGTTGCACAAAATTTATTTTTTCTGACATGACTATATCCTCCCAATGTTCTATTATTAAGTAATATAATAAAGTATATCAATCAGAATAGTTTCGTTCAATAATTTTCAAAAAATTTAAAAAATATTAATATGAAGTATTTTCACTATTTAAGCTTGATTTATAAGCTAAATGGAACATCAATATGACAAAATAAGCAAAACAAAAAACCGCTTTTTTCTAAATTAATTTCGTTGTCCAACCCACATCCCACAGGTGAAGCATCTTTCATATCTTGATATAAATACTTTAACAAATGGATTCAGCTATTACTGATAACATAAAAAAACCTTCTAAAGTGCCAACTTTTTAACGTCTACTTTAGAAGGAGCATATCATTTGGCCTAGTCACTCATCCTATTGAGTGCTCACAGGCTTACCTTACTTTATCTTTTTTTGCAATTTCATTTAACATAACTTCAGTCATTTTATTTAAATCATATTTCGGGTTAAAGCCCCATTCTGCTCTTGCACAACTTATATCGATATTATTTGGCCAACTATCGGCAATATTCTGTCTTATAGGGTCTACTTCATAATCTAATTGAAACTCTGGATAATGCTCTCGAATTGCTTCTTTTACCATTTCAGGTTCGATACTCATCGCGCTTAAGTTATAAGCATTACGGTTAATCAATTTCACCCCATCTGCTTCCATTAATTGGATAATCGCATCAATTGCATCTTCCATATACATCATATCCATAAACGTGTCTTTAGCAATATAACTTGAATAGTGTCCTTCTCTAACTGCTTTAAAATAAATATCAACTGCATAATCTGTTGTGCCCCCACCTGGCTCTTTAATATGTGAAATTAAACCGGGGAATCTAACACTTCTTGTATCCACTCCAAATTTATCAAAGTAGTATTGGCATAATAACTCGCCAGCAACTTTATTCACACCATACATAGACGTTGGTCGTTGGATTGTAACTTGTGGTGTGTTCACTTTTGGGGTCGAAGGGCCAAATGCACCGATAGAACTAGGGGTAAAGAATTGTAAATGATATTCTCTAGCTACCTCTAAAGCATTCAATAAACCTCCCATATTTAAGTCCCATGCAAATTGAGGGTTTTTTTCAGCTGTTGCAGATAGTAACGCAGCCATATGCATAAATGTATCTGGCTTAAACGATTCCACAATTTGAGTCATATGATTTTTATCTGTAACATCTAAAATTTCAAAAGGACCCTGAGCAATAGCAGAATCAACGTCTGGCTCTCTAATGTCTGTAGCGAGCACATTATCATTCCCATATAATGTTCTACATTTGATAACGAGTTCTGTACCGATTTGACCTAAAGCACCTGTAATCATTATTTTTTTCATAATTAAAAACTCCTTTGTCTATTACAGAAACTGCAATGTATTTTCGTAGTGGACAAATATCTAATATTTACATGTATTATACAATAAAAGCGCTTTTTTGTATACTATGTGTGTACAATATATGTAATTTTTCCTTTTATTTCTACGAATTGCTTTGCTTTTATTATTTTAACTATTTAATCTCCACTAAGAATAAGCAGCTATTGATATAACGCCTTATTGACATCCGTTTACTATTTTGGTATAAAGCAATCAAATATAGTATCTGGAGATGATGATATGTTGCATAACCATGCTGTATTATTAATACAAAGTAATGACTGTTTTTAGTTAAGATGCTTTGTTAAAAGTTTCTTTTCACAGAGCGTCTTTTTTGGTTTTAAAAATGAATGTGAAAGGAATTTTAAAATTGGAAAGACAAATCTATCCATATCAATTTAATGATATAAAAGTGCATATCGCGCATTTGTTTAGTGCCTATAAATCTGTTAATGACTTAAATACGATAGCATCCATAAAACAAATGACTAAAGAACAGATTTATAATACGTTTTATGAAACAGACGAGACAATTATTTATACAGTTGAAAAATTAATGTATATGCAAATTTCAAAGGAGCAAGTAGAAAAAGTTTTAGAAACCTTACAAACTTATGTTATACCGTTTGAGCAACCATCAAATAAGCAAATAGAAAAAGTATTCCGCAAAATAAAAAAACTAAAAGCACCATTCATAAGTAACGAAGTACTTTTAGAAAGTACCTATATAGGTTGGAATGACCTAGCTTCTAACAGAAAATTCATAATCTACTATGATGCACAAGGTAGGTTTAACGGTTTTTATGGTGATATATCTCATCAAACTGTAAAGGGGTTTTGTGCTATTTGTAATAAAGAATCTAACGTGGCACTATTCATGCGTAAAACACGCACTTCAAGTGATGGACAATACACTAAAAAAGGGGACTATATTTGTTACGATAGTACAAAGTGTAACCAGCAGTTGTCGGATATAACGCAATTTTATCGTTTTATAAATAAAATACATGCTTAAACTATAATATTCAAAATAAGCTTACAAGCATCCGACCTAACATTTAATATTTAATCGTTTAAAGCAATGCGTTTTTAAAAATTCTATTTAACCTAAGTGGGAATAAACAGATGGAATCAAACTATCTATGTATGATTTCTAGTTCGTTCCCACTTTTTGTTTCAAAATCTAAGATTCATATTTGTGTTTTAATTTTTTAAGTAATTAATAAAAGTACGAATAGTCTGTTCATCAGCGCGATCGACATTTGTCAGCGCTGTAAAATATATATAATAATCAAAAGGAGAGCCAATGGGCAACATCTCAATTAAACCATTGAGGATAAAGGGATCATCCTCTAACATTAAGCTAGATACAATACTAACACCTAATCCTTCGGAAACAGTTTTAATAAGTACACTAGGATTATTTGTTCTAAAAACAATTTTTAAAGGCCCGTTTTCATTTTCATAAGTTTTAAAATTATCGTGGTAAAAATTCCGATCATATAGTACAAAAGGAAATTGTTTTATTGCTTCCATATCCACCGTATGTTTTAAAGCAAGTTTAGATTTTTTAGGCACGATTAACTTAAAATCTGTAGATAAGTTCAATGAATGTGACACGATATTCTGAGCAAATGTTTCATTTTCCGTTCTACCTATTAATCCAATATCTATTTCATTATTTTCAATCATTTTAATAATGTCTTGTCTATCACTTTCAAATACTTCTACCTCAATATGGGCGTAATCCTTCTTAAAATTTGATAAAGCTTTAGGTACTATTTTATTAAATAAAGTTGGTATAGTAGCTATTTTTATTGAACCTTTAATGTTACTATGTAACGCCTCTACTTCAGACAATAAATTTGTTTGTGCTTCTAAAATTTCTATAATCAAAGGTATTAACCGCTTACCTACTGTAGTCGGCAAAGTCCCCTTACGAGAACGATTAAAAATTTTATAACCTAATTCTGACTCTAGGTTTGCTATGGACTGGCTCATTGCAGATTGGCTAATATGCATAGCTTCAGATGCATGAATGATAGATTCTAATTCGTAAATCTTCTGGACATATGATAACTGCTCAAAATTCATTAAATCACCCTTTTGTATTAGTAAAACTTATATAAACTTCAAAAATTCTAATTATACATTAGCATCTGTTATTCATTATAATTAATGGTGGTCGAAAAATTCATATTAAAGGACGGTATTAAATATGTACGATAAACTCTGGTCAAAAGATTTTATCTTCATTACTATCACAAACTTTTTGATGTATTTAATACATTATACATTAATTGTCACTGTTACTATATTTACTATTGATAAATATCATGCTTCCGAAAGCATGGGCGGTCTAGCTGCCGGTATTTTTATTATAGGTATGTTGTTCGGACGTTTAGCTTCTGGTCGGGTGATTGATAGTCTGCAACCGAAAAAAGTATTACTATTTGGTGTTACTTTTTCAATTATTACTGTTGGGTTATACTTTGCAATTAATAGTTTACTTATCTTAATGATAGTTAGACTATTGCATGGCATTGCTTTCGGGTTATCTTCCACTGCTACAGGAACAATTTCATCAAGTATTATACCAGACAAACGTAAAGGCGAGGGTATTGGTTACTATGCACTAAGTGTAACAACTGCGTCTGCAATCGGTCCGTTCACTGGTATCCTTTTAAATCAACGGTTTGGTTTTGAGTCTATCTTTGTCGTAAGCTTAATTGTGATTATAATTGCTTTTGTCTTTTCATTATTGATTAAAGGGTTACCTAAACCAGAACCTTCAGAAGATGATGACGATCCAAGTACTAAAGGTATCAATGCTTATATCCAAAAAGAAGCATTACCTATTTCCTTTGTCGTTATATTCGTTGGTATTGCTTATTCCAGTGTCCTATCATTCTTAACTGTTTATACGGAACAAATAAACCTTACCACAGCATCTAGTTTCTTCTTTATCATCTATGCAGTTAGTACCTTTGTCACACGCCCATTTACCGGTAAAATCTATGATAATTATGGTGAAAATAAAGTAATGTATCCTGTATTAATTAGCTTTATGCTAGGGCTTATATTATTAAGCGCAACACATACAAGTTTACTGTTACTCATCTCAGCTATATTTATTGGTATCGGTTACGGTACAATCATACCTAGCGCTCAAGCAATCGCTATACAGCAGTCACCTGTTGAGAAAATTGGACTTGCCACTTCTACTTTCTATATGTTTGCTGATTTCGGTGCAGGTATAGGACCATTTATTTTAGGTATTATGATTCCAATCATGGGTTATCGTAACTTATATGTAACAATGGCTATACTCATTATTATTTCCATTGTGTTTTACTTTATATTACATGGTAAAAAAGCTGCTAAAAACCCTAATTATTAATGCTAAACAAATTTAGCATATACTATAAACTCACAGAGTAGGGACGAGAATACGAAAACGAACCAATTTTTTATTGTTTCGCATTCTCGTCTTATTTTTATTTTGATATATCCGTATTTAATTCTATTCAAATCACGGCTAGACTAGCTTCTATTTCAGTTTTTTTCGCATCAAAATCATAATTGTATTGGTCTAATGCTTCCCCTGTTTCAGCAATATTTTTAATACTTTCCAACTGAAATTGCCAACCTGCAAAATCTAATGCCGTATGAGGAAATTCAAAGGGTAGATATTCATAAAAAATGAGCGCCACATATGAGGGGTGTTCGTATAATTCAAATCTCACTTTACCAATATCCCATGTAAACCCAATCATTTTATTTTCTTCAAAATGTGTAATGCGCATTTCTATATTTTCACTCTCAGCTATATGAAAATACACTTTTCCTCCGACGGCCCTTTCTTGAAATGATAATTGTGGAAACCATTGCTGTATACCCTCTGTAGTACTTAAATATTTGAAAATATGATGGGCACCATTACTAATATTTACAGTTATCGTTTGATAAGCACCTTGTTGATCTTTTGCGTATTGGATAGTCATAATATTACCTCCTTAACATCATATAGGGAATATGAAATAAGTATGATTACTCATTTCATATTCCCTGTCATTTTATTACAGTAACTTATACATTGCCTTTGGATTGTAATTGAGCCGATTTACTTTGTTAGCTCTATTTAAAATAATAGATTATTGTATGGATTGCATTTGATTAACCTTATTACATTAAATTAAAAATTGATAGAATTAATCGTATCTATATCGAATCTTTCATATTTGAGTAACATGGGATTATCTTTCTATTGTATCTATAACGTTTCAATATCTATTAACCTTTTAGTATAATTAACCAATTTCCAAGTCAAGTCCAGACTCCTGT
>NZ_JAESKI010000035.1:0-1529 GCF_017892065.1 Staphylococcus sp. GDY8P120P
ACAAGATCAAGCAGCAATGGACCTTTATGAATCTGAAGGTGCTTCACAATGGGTAACTGCTTAATTTATTAAGTATTAATTTAAAAGCAACAGTCTAATATAATGAAGAGCGAAATAGAAATCATTTCAAGCATGCATGATTTTTGTTTCGCTCTTTTTTGTCTTTCTATCAACAGTTCAATGTGTTTTCTTTATCAAATATTATTGTTAGCAACTTATGATTATCGATTTAGGTTGTTAATGGTAAACTATATAAGAAATGAATATTTTAAGTAAGGAGGTTGTATATGGAATTACGAACACTGATGTATTTTACTGCTATCGCTAAAGAAGGGAGTATGACGCGTGCATCCAATGCCTTACATATTACACAACCTACACTTTCAAGACAGATGAAAGCTTTAGAAGAAGAATTAGGTGTAAAACTTTTTACTAGAAGTAATTACAATATACAATTAACAGAAGCAGGAACACTTCTTAAAAAAAGGGCAGACGAAATATTAAGTATGTCTCAAAAAGTACAAGACGAATTTAAAGTCTTAGATAGTAAAGTGAAAGGTGACGTATTTATTGGTTGTGGTGAAACTAAAGGTATGTCATTTATTTCTAAAATTATTAAAGATATTCAAGTAGATTACCCAAATATTCATTTTCATATTTATAGTGGTAATTTTGATGATGTTACTGAAAAGTTGGATAAAGGGTTATTAGATTTTGGTATTTTAATTCAACCTGCAAATTTAAATAAATATAAAGCAGTTCATTTACCAAGTTCAGATATTTGGGGGTTAATTGCTAAAAGGAGTAGTGAATTAGCAAAAAAACCTTATGTTACTAGAGAGGATTTGGTAAACTTACCTTTAATTTGCTCAAGACAAGCCATAGATGAGACACATGCATTCAATGAATTCACAGGTTGGTTTGGCCATTTATTTTCAGATTTAAATATCGTAGCTACTTTTAATTTAGCTTATAATGCAGGATTATTAGTGAAGGAAAATGTGGGTTACGCTGTGACAATAGACAGTATTATTGATGTTTCTAAAGAAAATGATCTTTGCTTTATTCCTTTATCTCCAAAATTAGAAGCAAAACATAATATTGTTTGGAGGAAAAATCACACATTTTCTAAAGCTTCCGAATTATTTTTAGAAAAGTTTTTAGAAAAAACCAATGTGTAAACGAAAATAACTTTATAAATGATGAGTTGAAAAAATGATTTATAAAATAAACCGAGCCATTAAATGCTAAGTTAAATGTGACAGATTTTGAATAAAAACCATTTTTGTTACAAAGTTATTACAATTAAATATAAATTATAAATAACCTTAGGGCGATTGTGATCATGTTCTAAGGTTTTTTTAGTACTGTAATAATTATGTTCTATGTCATTAGGACGTAAAAATTCTAGGTGTTTTTTTAACTTCACTGTAACCCACAAGTATTTTATAGATGTTACAGTGGGAATTAGCAAATTTGAGAAAAGTAATTTTGCAAAAAACGAAAACACAAATTAAACAATTAAAAGT
>NZ_JAESKI010000036.1:0-779 GCF_017892065.1 Staphylococcus sp. GDY8P120P
CGCTGTTACAGTGGGAACTAGCAAATTTCAGAAAAGTAATTTTGCAAACAACGCAAATACAAATTAAACACTTAAAAGTATATCTCTTAGGAGGATTTATTAATAATGAAAAAAACAGTATTAGCGTCAACGTTAGCAGTAGGATTAGGTGTAACAGGAATCGCAGCAGGAAATTCAGCAGATGCATCAGAACAAGGCATTGATCAAGCACAATTAGCACAAGAAGCACAAAATAATCCATCACAATTAAATGCAGAAGCATTACATGATGGTTCATATAATTATAATTTCAGCCAAAATGGAATAAACTATAATTTTGAATCAGATGGCACAAACTGGTCATGGAGCTATGGGGAAGGCTCAAATTCAAATGCATCAAGTGATGCATCAGCACAATCATCAGATAATGCTGGAGCACAAGCACAACAACAACCACAACAAAGCGAACAACCACAACAAGCATCATCAGAACAACCAGCACAACAACAAGCACCACAAACTGAATCAACACAACAACCACAACAAGAAGCAGCATCAACACAATCATCAGATAGCTCAAGTGAAGCATCAAGTGGTTCATCAGTAGAAGTAAATGATCACTTGAAACAAATTGCAGAACGTGAATCAGGCGGCGACCTTAAAGCTGTAAACCCATCTTCAGGTGCAGCAGGTAAATATCAATTCCTACAAAGCACATGGGATTCAGTAGCACCAGCTGAATATCAAGGTCAATCACCAACAGAAGCACCAGAATCAGTACAAGATCAAGCAGCAATGGA
>NZ_JAESKI010000037.1:0-744 GCF_017892065.1 Staphylococcus sp. GDY8P120P
CAATATCATTTAACTCAATTTCATCAGTAACGACGTCTTTTACTTTTAAATTACCTTCGTTAATTAAGTCTATTGTTTGTTGAAATGTAGTAGGTGTATAAGCAATCGTCGAAGTAAGTTTTACACCTGTATTCGTTAATTGCATTGGATTCCATTCAATAGGATGGCCGAATATAGAAACTATAACAACAATACCTCTTGCTTTAGTAACATCTATTGCAGATTTAAGTGTTGGCGCTACACCAGCTACCTCAAATGCTACATCAACGCCATTATCAGTGTATTTACTAATAATATCACTTGGGTTTGATTCACCAGAATTTATCGTATGAGTAGCACCTACTGATTTAGCTTTATTAAGTCGCTCTTCCGATAAATCGAAAACAAATATTTTGCTAGCACCAGCTGCTTTGGCTGCTATAGTTGTTAATAAACCGATTGGCCCTGCTCCAAAAATAGCAACAGTATCGCCAAATAGAACTTCGCCTTCTTTAATTGCTTGAACTGCAACAGCCGTCGGTTCTACAAGGGCGCCTTCTTTATCAGAAACATTATCTGGTAATTTATAAACATTCTCTTCTGGGGCGTTTGTAAATTCTGCAAATCCACCATCAGAACCTAAGCCTATAAATGAATAACCATCATAAAGAACAATATTTACTTCTTTTTCACGATTTGAAACTGTAGGATTAAAGACAACACGATCGCCTTTATTAAATTTTGTAACCTTAGAACCAATATCAT
>NZ_JAESKI010000038.1:0-3566 GCF_017892065.1 Staphylococcus sp. GDY8P120P
ACAATTATACGGACTTTATCGAAAATCAAGAACAATACAATGAACAAATGCAAAAAATTAAAAGTAATATTGATAAAAATAAAGACCATAATACCGAGTATGGCTCTATAACAGATCAATACGGAAATAACCTAATAACTATTAAGAAAAACGGGAAGAATTTCTTTTTTATAGATAAATTAGAATTCAAACCTAAACTTACCAGCGTTTATGTGAAAGAATTTAATAACACTGGATTTTACAAATATAAGCAGGGAAACGCTGATAAAGAGGTAATAGCAGAAAGCAATCAAACAACAGAATTAGGTAAGTTCTTTATTGGTAAATATAGTATTGAAACAGATAAAACAATTGAAGATTCAATTCATAACGGGACTTTGACAGGAAAAATAGATATAGATTTAGGCAATAGAGGAAACAATAATAAGATATATGCAGATGAAGATTTTAACCAAAGCTGGTTTAAGGTTAAGCTAAACCATGATAATTTATTAGAAAAAAATAGTTACAAAATTATAATTGATGATAAAGATGTTGATTATAATTCCAAAAAGACATATGGAAAGTATTACAATCCAACAGAATTAAGTGTATATGCGATTGGAAAATTAGAGGGTAAAGAGTTTAAAACTAACAGAATAAATATAAGACGTAATTATGATAATACATCTCAAAATTTAAAATTGAGCTTTAAGAAATCTCAAATAACAGAGTATGAGAATAAAAGTAAAAAGGTTAAAGAAAAATCTAAAAGCTATATTAAAGAATATACGAAAGAGTTAAACAAAGCATATAAAAAGAAAGATTATAAATATATATCTGACTACGTTAAAAATAACTCTCAATTAGAAAAACAACTTAAAAAACAGGTTAAGTCTAAATCAAAAGTTAAATTTAAAGATGTTAAGATAAATAGCGTTAAACGTGATAAAAATAAAGTATATATTGAGTTAAGTAAAACCAACAATAATAATGTAGTTCAGACGAAATATACCTTAGATTATGATAATGTATCAAATGAATTTCTAGTAGAAGATTCGCAGGATAATTAAAATAATTTAAACACCAATGAAATTAAATTCATTGGTGTTTTTTACTGTACGCTAACAATACTACTTAAAGATATTCTTAGTTTATTGTTTGAATTAGAATTAGTGATAATCATAAATCCATTTAATTCATCTATTTTGTTAATGTAACATTGAATCGAATATATATATCCGTCTTGCCAGTAATCTAAATCAGTTAATATGTTTTTACTAATCTTGCTACTTACTTTTTCATTAATTTCTTGTAGTTGGTCATCAGACAATAGAGGCATATTTATTTTATTTTGATCTTCTATGTGTTGTTCCAATATTTCATATTGCTGGGGTATCGTCTTAAATGCGTTCCACTTAATTATTCCTCTACCTTTTGGAATACGTGGATTTAAGTATTCCCTCGGTATGTTTCTATAATCAGTTTCATATTTGTACGGTTCGGGCATATTAGGATTTATTATTTTCATATCAGTAAACACCTCAACTAATTATAGAACATATGTTCGCAAAAATAAAGAGTGAAATAATAGTATTATAAACGATTGTATTTAGTACACTATGTATTACTATTCTTAATAGCGCTATAATGGGTTGACTACTGTATTAAAATCTTGTATTATATTCTATGTAAGATAATTAATAAATAACATGGCAAATAATACAAACAGATTAGCTCTCATTTGCGTTGAGAATTAATTTTATAGGTAATCATACATTAAAAACACTATACAATGCTATTTTAGAAAGGATAATTACAATTATGGCCAATATTGGTTATGCTCGTGTATCTACCAGAGATCAAAGTTTAGATTTACAAATAGACGCTTTAAGTAATTTTGGTTGTGAGAAAATATTTAGCGAAAAAGTTAGTGGGCGTAAAGTAAATAGAACTGAACTAGATAAATGTTTAGATTATTTACGTGAAGGCGACACTTTAGTTATTTACAAGCTAGATAGATTAGGCAGGACAACTAAGCAACTAATAGATTTAGCCCAATGGCTAGAGAATAATAATATTGAATTACAAATTATTGATATGAATATCAATACTAAAGACCCAATGGGAAAGATGTTTTTTACAATGATGAGTGCTTTTGCTGAATTAGAGGCTAACTTATTAAGCGAAAGAACTAAAAAAGGTTTAGAATCAGCTAGAGCAAGAGGTAACATGGGGGGCAGAAAAGCAATGCCACAAGAAAAAAAAGATTACATTAAACATTTATACGATACCAAAGATTATACAGGGCAAGAAATTGCTGAAAAGGTAAATGTTAGCAGAGATACTGTCTATAGAATATTAAGAGAATACAAAAGTTAAAGGAGGAAAAATATTGTGGATAGTAAATTGAGAGATTTAATTAAAGAATACTATGAATATAAAAATATGGATAGACGTGAATTTTATTATTATGATGAAACAAATAATTCAAGAATGTTTAGGTTGAAAAACGATTCCTTTAATGTTAATCCCTTTCAAAAATTTTCATTAGGTGGTTTAGTTAGTGAAAAAGAAATAATAAATGATAACCATAATGAATTATGGAACAAATTAAAAATAAATAGTAACATTCCAGAACTAAAATCCAAATATATTTTTAAGAAATCTGATGATTTTTTGGAGTCTATTGATACTAAAAACATAGAATTGATATTGGAATATATTAAAATTAAAGGATATAATTTACATTTTAATTATTTAAATTTGTTATGGCTTACTATTGTTGATATAGTAGATAATTCTTATGATAATAGCAAAAATAATTCTATTAAACGTATATATAACCCTCAATTATTAAAGCAAGAACTATATTTGAAAGTAAAAAACGATATACCATGGTTGGAAAAATTATTTAAAAAATATAATTTCCCTAATTTAGTAGAACAGAAAGAGCTTAATGACTTCTATACAGAGTTTGCACAATACCTATCAAAACAAAGTAATCAGAATGAATATACAAAGGTGTTAATTGATTTATTTACTAATACTGTGATTAAAGATAATCTTTTTAGTGGAGAAGAATCTCATATCTATATTAAAGATTTCTCTGCTTTATATACAATTAATTCTAAAATACTAATACATAGTAAACATAGTTTTGATGAAGAAATGCACATTAAAGAAAAAATTAAATCCTTCTCTAATTCAAATATACATTGGTATAAATCTCACGAACATAGGACAATACAATTGTGTGATTGTGTGATTGCAATAATTAATCGTTTCATTAATTTTATAGAAAATAATAGTTATACAAATTTAAAAGAGCAACTTGTTTATGCTTTTGATGTTGCTGAATCTCCTAGATTAAGAAGAAATCTTACTTTGCTTGGTTTTTTATTAAATAAATCTTACTTACATGAACCATTGAATAGAAGATTAACAACAATAGATGAGACAGCTATTAAGTATGAGGAGTTTGTTAGCAAGCTTTCAAGCCTATCTAAATTATCATTTTAAAACATTGCACAACATGACAGGTATTGTTATAATATAAGTAAGAAAAGAATCGGCGTTGTGGCGCA